>JAZBOH010000246.1:0-4000 GCA_036351055.1 Lysobacterales bacterium | reverse complement strand
GTAGAAGCTGTTGACGCTTTCACGGCCCTGGAAATAGGTGTCCGGGTTCTGCGCGGTACCGCGCATGACCGGGTTCTCCGGGTTGAGCGCACGTCCCAGGTGGGCGATCACCAGGTCGTGGTCGACCAGCTTGTGCATGGTCGCCTCGGGGTTCAGGTGGATCTTGTTGACCTCGTGCGAGGTGCGGAAACCGTCGAAGAAGTGCATGAAAGGAATCCGCGATTCCAGGGTGGCGGCATGGGCTACCAGCGCCAGGTCATGGGCTTCCTGCACCGAAGCGGATGCCAGCAGGGCAAAACCGGTGGTGCGGGCGGCCATGGCGTCCTGGTGGTCGCCGAAAATGGACAGTCCCTGCGCGGCCAGGGAACGGGCTGCGACGTGGAACACTGTCGGAGTCAATTCGCCGGCGATTTTGTACATATTGGGCAGCATCAGCATCAGGCCCTGCGACGCGGTAAACGTCGTGGACAGGGCGCCCGCCTGCAGCGCGCCGTGCACGGCGCCCGCGGCGCCGCCCTCGTGCTGCATTTCAACCACGGTAGGTATATGGCCCCAGAGATTGGGCATTTTCTTGGCCGCCCACTCATCGGCCAGTTCCGCCATCGTCGAGGACGGCGTAATGGGATAGATGGCAGCGACTTCGCTCAGGCGATAGGCGATATAGGCGGCGGCTTCGTTGCCGTCGAAACTGACCATTTCGGCCTTGAGGTCGAGGTCTTCCTGTGCGTGTTTTCCGATGTTGGACGCTCTCATGATGCTGCCTCCGTTCTGACCATTTCAATTGCATGGCAGGGGCACTGCAGGAAGCAGGCCTGGCAACCGGTGCAAAGATCGTACCTGACTGCGTAGCCGTTGCCCTTGCCAAGCTTGATGATGGCGTTTTCAGGGCAGGCGCCGTAGCAACCGTCGCATTCGAAGCAGTTGCCGCAGGAGTAACAACGGGAAGCTTCGTACAGGGCCTCTTTCGAGCTCAGGCCGGCGGTCACTTCCCGGAAGTCCTCGGTGCGCTCTTCGGGCGAGATGCTGATTTGTTCACGCTGCTGCGCCTCGGTCAGGTAGTTCAGGTGAAGCTTGTCGAAGGTAACCGTCGGTTGCTTACTCTCCTTGCTCCAGCTTGTCCCCTTCAGCCATGCGTCGATATGGCTGGCGGCTTTCTTGCCGTGACCGGTCGCGATGGTCACGGTGCGGTCGGACGGCACCATGTCGCCGCCGGCGAAAATGCCATCGGCGCCGGTCATCATGTTTTCACTGACCTCGACGACACCATCCCACCCCACTTCGATACCGGGGATGTTTTCCAGCAGGCTGGTGTCGACGTTCTGACCCAGCGCCAGGACCAGGCTGTCGGCTTCGAGGGTTTCGATTTCACCCGTGGGCTGCGGGCGGCCGTTTTCGTCGACCTCCATCACCTCCACCTGGAAGGTCGTGCTGTCGATTTCGCGGATGGTGCGCAGCCAGTTGATCTTGATGCCTTCGGACTCGGCCTCGATCGCCTCGAACTCGTGCGCGGGCATATGCTCACGGTCGCGGCGGTAGATGATCATGGCTTCTTCGGCGCCCATGCGCTTGGCCGTGCGGGCCGCGTCCATGGCCGTGTTACCGCCGCCGTATACGGCGACACGGCGTCCCAGCTTGGGTGCTTCGCCTTTCTCGACCGAGGCGAGGTAACTGACCGCGTCGAGGACGGCGCCGGAATCGCGCGCCGGGATGTCGACGTGTTTACCGACGTGCGCGCCGATGGCCATAAAGACCGCGTCAAACCCGCCTTCTTCCTTCTCGGTCATCACGTTCTCGACCTTGTGGTTCAGGGTGAGCTTTACGCCCAGCTTGACGATGCGGTTGACTTCGCCGTCGAGGATGTCACGTGGCATACGGTAGGCTGGTATGCCAAAACGCATCATGCCGCCAGCCATTGGGCCGGCGTCGCGGATTTCGACTTCGTGGCCTTTCAAGGCCAGGTGCCAGGCGGCGGACAAGCCGGACGGGCCGGCGCCGACAACCAGGATCTTCTTGCCGGTCGGTTCTGCGTTGACCTGGGGTTCCCAGCCTTTCTCCAGGGCGAGGTCGCCCAGGAAGCGCTCTACCGCGTGAATGCTGACGGAATCGTCAACGTGCTGGCGGTTGCAGGCGGATTCGCAGGGGTGGTAGCAGACCCGGCCATGGATCGATGGCATCGGGTTGCTTTCCACCAGGATGCGCCAGGCCTCTTCGAACTGGCCGGCTTGCGCCTTGTCGAGCCAGGCCTGGATGTTTTCGCCCGCCGGGCACGCATGGTTGCACGGCGGAATGGAGTTGACGTATACCGGTTCTTGCAGCCGAACCGGGCCAGTGCCCGATGATCGGCTCAAATCAGGCGGCAACGTAATGTCAGTACGTTCAATAGACATAGGAGTAAGGGTTCCGGATTTGAAAAATGAAAAGAATTTTGAGTATGAAATTAGTGTGCAAATCAATCGAATGCCGCAAGTTTAGGCATTTTTGATGACAAAGCAGTGAGTCAGGTCAAGAAATGGCCAATTGATTCAGAAAATGACCATTTTTATGGCGCTGCACACCTTATCGTAGGAGATGAGAAAGCCGTGATACGCCTTCCCTGATCTGGTCCCGGCGGTAGTGGGCAAAACTCAGCCTGATGAAATTTTCAAAGCCGTCTTTGCAGGAGAAAATTTCGCCCGGCTGGAAGCCCACGCCGTTTTTCATCGCTTTTGCTTTCAGCGCCCTTGCGTCCACTTTCCGGTCGAGCTCCAACCAGAAAAAATATCCTCCTCCGGGCATGTGCCAGTGCGCCTTGTCGGCAAATTCTGCTCGCAACGCGGTCTCCATCGTTTCCAGGCGGCGGCGATAGGATGCACGCAGTTTGTCCAGCATCGACTGTTGCAAGCCGAGGTCGATGGCGTGGCGCATGACCTGGGAGGTGAAGTGGTTGAAGGAACCTCCACTATTGATGACACCGGTTTTCAGAATGCGGTCCACCAGGCGGCCGGTCGCCTGGATCCAGCCCAGCCTCAGGCCCGGAGCCATGATCTTGGAAAATGAACCGAGTGACAGGATGTTTCCCTGCTCGAGCAGGCTTGCCATGGCGGGGGGCGGGGGCTTGTCGAAATAATGCAGCAACTGGTATACCTCGTCCGCCACGACGATGAATTCATGTTCGCGGCTGAGCGCGGCAATTTCCCGGCGCCGCTCACCGCTGAGGGTGTAGCTGCAGGGGTTGTGGTAGCTGGGGATGGTGTACAGCAGGGCTGGCCGGTGTTCTTTGAGTTTTTCACGCAGGATGTCCGTGCGCAGGCCATCCCGATCCATCGGTATACCGACCACGTTCAAGCCGTGGTCCTTGAAAATCTGGTGCGCGAGGAAGTAAGTCGGTTCCTCGACAAACAGGGTGTCGCCTTCGCGGGCGAACTGTGAACAGACAAAATCCAGTGCCTGGGAGTTCCCACCGCTGACGATTAGCGACTCGGGCGTAACGGGGCTGTGGTAATGACGGCTGAGAAAGTCGGCCAGCGACTCCCGAAACCGTGCGTCGCCCTGGCGTTCGCCGTAATTGAGTTCCAGTGGGTGTGCATTGTCAAGGAAATCGGCGCTCGCCTCGCGGATCAGCTTAACCGGGAGCAGGTCGGGGGAGGGTTGCCCGATCCCGAAGTTGATGACGTCCCCGCCGGGGACCTTGTCGAAGGTTACGATGCCGGAATCATCCATTTTCCCATCATATCTCAGGGGAGGTCATTTTTGCGTGCTGTTTCGGGTTCTTAACCCGGCCGCGCAACCAGATACCCCTTTCCAGGGAACGCTCGCGCAGGGCGTACGTCCCTGTATCGCTTGGATTCGCACATCCTGTGCTCATACACCCCTGAAAAGGGGTATCTGGTTGCACTGCCTGGTTTTCGGAGGGACGCCGGAAGTTTCCCGTTTTTTGCCCGGGCTCAGGCCGAGGTGTTGCATACCCCCTTCCAGGGATGTTTGACGCCTGGATGGCGGCAAGACAAGCATCACAAGGATG
>JAZBOH010000245.1:0-13338 GCA_036351055.1 Lysobacterales bacterium | reverse complement strand
GGGTGTCGCATTGATGGGGCAGTCACACGGAATGTACACGTTCTTCTCGCACCTCAAGTGTACACCGGCTATCGCCCTGGGCTATGCCGTCAGCATCCTCGTGCACATCTACCTGAATGCGGAAACCTTTACGGTACCCGTTGGCGGGTCGATGTAGCGGCGGCCCAGCTCAGTTCTCGGGCTTGTAGTCGTCGTAATAACGATTGGCCTCGTCCTGGCGACCGAAAGTCGTCAGGATCAGCGCGGCGCGTATCCACATCCCGTTTCGCATCTGCCGCCAGTACACGGCGCGTGGGTCGTCATCGATGTCCGTGCTGACTTCCTGCCGGCGCGGCAGCGGGTGCAGGATGGCGCAGGTATCCTTGAGGATGCCCATGTGTTCAGCGCCGATGTGGTAGTCAGCCGCATCGGTCGTACTGCCGCCTTCGGTATCCCACTCGTCCTGGATGCGCGTCATGTAAATGGCGTCGGCATCCGGCATCACGGATTCAAAATCCTGTGTCACGTGGTATTCGGTGCCGGCCGCGTCCAGCAGTTCGAGGATATCCGCACCGATCTGCAGCTGTTCCGGAGCGACAAAGTGGATTTTTACGTCGTCGAAAAGTGTCAGCAACCAGGCCAGTGAGCGCACGGTGCGCCCGCGCGCCAGGTCGCCGACAAATACAACGTTCTTGCCGTCGATACCACCAATTTTTTCAAAGCTGCGTTGCAGGGTATAGACGTCCAGCAGGGCCTGTGTCGGGTGCTGGTCTGCGCCCGAGCCTGCATTCAGCACCGGTAGTTCCCGGTTGGTGTGCGCCATCATCCAGGCCACGCGCTCGGCAAAACCGCCGACCGGATGCCGCATGATGATCATGTCGACGTAGGAACTGAAGGTGCGGATCGTATCCTCGGGTGATTCGCCCTTGACCTCGCTCGAGGTCTTGCTGTCGCGTACGTCCATCGTGTCCAGCCCGAGGATCTGGCAGGCTGCATTGTGTGACAGGTAGGTACGTGACGAGGGCTGAGCGAAATACAGCATGGCCCGCTTGTCGGACAGAAGCGTCTTCAGGTAGTTGGCCCCCGCGCGGCGCTTGTTGATGCGCTTGATGCGGGTAGCCAGTTCACATAATTCTTCCAGGTCCTGGCGTGTGAACTGTTGGGCAATCAGCGTATGTGGCGTTTCACCCTGTAAATAGGGGCCTTTTTCGATCAATGAAAGGGCCTGGAAGTCCTTCCACGAGATATCGCTCAGTTTTTTGTCATGAGCCATGGCTTTCATACCTTTTGCTGCTATGCGGTTGAGTGGTGCCTTACATTAACAAACCAAACGCTGCCTTTTCCTGACCGAACTCAAGACTCCTCGGCCTGGAGTTGATTTTCAGGTGCATTGCAACATTTATCAACGATGAATTTGCCAAGACCAAGTACGAACAGGCAGCCAAACACGATTGCCGCCACGTAAGGACCGTCGACCGGCTCCCCCGGGGGCAGCAGCAGCAAGTACATGGACACCACGAGTACGATAAATGGCGACATGGCCAGCAGTTTGGCAAAGCCCATTCCACCTGGCACGCGGAATGGCCGGGGTGCATCCGGGTCGATCCGGCGCAACCGGACAAAGGAAATGAACATGACCAGGTAAGGAATGAAGAAGATCATCGTCGAGAACGCCAGGATCAGCCAGAACAGGTACTCCGCCGTGTTGGCGAGCAGTCCGTACAGCAGAACTTCCACCGAGGCCACCACCCCGCCCAGCAAGGCGGCGCCCATCGGCGCTTTGGTTTTCGGGTGCAGGTAACCAAACACTTTGGGTAATTCACCTGAGCGGCCGGCTGCCATCGCGGCCTCGTTGGCTGCCATACACCAGGTGATGTTGTTGGAGACCAGGGAGAACATCAGGATGCAGCCGAGGGTCACCACGATCCACCAACCGGTACCGTCCGCGTTGAACATCGCCTGAAGCGTGTCGACGAATCCTGCGATCAGACCCAGGTCTTCGACCGGAACCGCGACCAGCACCCCGGTCATGGCCAGCAGGTACATTATGACAACGATTACGCCAGCTATCGCGAAGCCTCTGGGGATACTTTTTGCCGGATTTTCGATGTGGCGCGCCAATGCGGCAATCGTGTCCCAGCCGGTCACGTTGAACACGATCATGGCCAGGAAACCGATGCCTGCGCCCCACGCCGGCGTCATCGTCGATGCGGAAAATTCGGTGGCCGGTCCCTTGGTCATGCCCAGGTAGATACCACCGCCCGCGATGGACAGGATAAAGATGATCTTGAGAATTGCACCGATGTTGGGTAACCACTTGGCAAACTTGATATCCATGCACAGAACGACGGTCATGATGGCAACGAGTACCAGGCAGATCGCCGACTGCTCCATGTAGCCCAGTTCGGGCATGAAAAGATCCGAGAAAACCCCTGCAAACAACAAGAAGCCAGTCGGCACAAACAGCATCATGTTGATCCAGTACAGCCAGGAAATGTGCGCGCCAGCTTTGGGGCCAAAGGCACGCATCACCCAGTCGTAGATGCCGCCTTCGTTGGGATAGGCGGTGGCCAGCTCCGTGACGATCATGATGTATGGCGTTACGTAGATCAGCGCAATCAGCAGCAGCCAGAAAATGGACTGCGGCCCGACACTGGCCGCTGCGGTGAGTTGGTCCAGGAACAGCAGCGCTGAGATGACATACAAGACGATATCGAATGTGCCCAGTGCTTTCTTCTTTTTCATGGTGGTCTCGGGTCAATGTGCGGGCAAAAAAAGCCAGGCGGGTCAGGCCTGGCTCTTCCGGTTCAGACTGCAGGAACCTGTTGGGTGATGCAATGGATATTACCACCGCCAAGCAGGATCTCGTGGGCGTCAACGCCGACAATTTCGTAATCGGGAAAGGCCTCCTGCAAGACTTCCCTGGCGTGGTCGTCGTATTCTATGTCAAGCAAAGGAAGGATGATGCGGCCGTTGGTGATCAGGAAATTGGCATAAGAACCGGCCAGCCGTTCACCGGCCTCGCGTTCCATGCCGTCCGCGATATCGATGCCAATCGCCTCTTCTTCCGAGATGTACAGCGGGCCCGGGATGTGAATCTTGTGGATCTTCAGTTTGCGGCCCCTGGCGTCCGTCTCTTCGCTCAGCACCCGGTATGCTTCCTGGGAAATCGCGTACTGCGGGTCGTTCTCGTCGTCGCACCAACTCAGCACGACTTCACCCGGCTTCACGATGTGCATCAGGTTATCGATGTGGCCGTTGGTTTCGTCGTTGTAGAGACCGTTGGGCAGCCAGATGACCTTTTCTACACCAAGGTGATCCTTCAGCACCTGCTCGATCTCTTCCTTGCCAAGTTCAGGATTACGGCTCTCGTGCAACAGGCATTCCTCATTGGTGTACAGGGTGCCGTCGCCGTCCGTGTGGATAGATCCGCCTTCAAGCACGATGCCAGCCTTGTAGCTGTCGTCACGGTGGATTTCACAGATCTTTTGCGCCACCTGATTGTCGCGGTCCCAGGGAAAGTACAGGCCGTCGACCAGGCCGCCCCAGGCGTTGAATTCCCAATCGATGCCACGGCGTTCCCCCTTGCCGTTGACCACGTAGGTCGGGCCGATGTCTCGCATCCAGGAATCGTTGGCGGTCATTTCCACTACCCGGATGTGTTCGGGCAGACGGGAGCGGGCATTGTCGTACTGTGACGCGGATACCGCCATGGTCACGGGGGTGACTTCTGCGATTGCCTCGGCAACCTCGACAAAGCACTTTTGCGCCGGCTTGGCACCGAAACGCCAGTTGTCAGGGCGCTCGGGCCAGGCCATCCACATTTCCGCATGGGGCTCGTGTTCGCCGGGCATGTGGAAGCCGTCGTTGACGGGCTTGGTTTTGTGAACTTTGCTCATTTCCGTTTTCCTGTGTTTGCAGTTTGGTGGGGTCAGAGCAGTAAAGCTACTCTGGCCCCGGTTTTCATTACTTGTTGGCCATCCTGGCCATGCGTTTTTCCGCACCTGCCAGCAGGACCTCGCCTATGACGATCGTGATGACCACGCCCGCAGCCACCGGAATGGTGTAACCCATCCAATCGACCACGCCGTTGAAGATCTCGGGCAAGATGAAAAGCAACACGGCCTGGGCGATGAAGATAAAGCAGATGGCGCTCAGCACGATCTGTACACCGACGCCGCCCGGGACTCTGAACGGACGGGGTGTCACGGTGTCGCTCATGCGCAGCTTCACGTGTACCGGGAACATGAACAGGTACGGCAGCAGGAAGATGCAGGACGAGAAGGCGAACACGGTCCAGAACAGATCGTCGCTCTCACCGGAGGTCAGGCCGTAGAGAATGATCACGACCGTGGCGACGATGCCGGTGATGTTGTTGGCACCGACCGGGGTGCGGCGTGCGCTTTCCTTGCCCACGATCAGCGGCAGCTCGCCGGTCCGCGCAGCTTCCATCGCGGCGCGGCTGGCGCCCATGGTCCAGGTGACCATGTTGGCGATAAAAGTCAGCAGGGCCAGCGTGCCCACGGCGTATACCATGAAGGTGCCGATGGTGCCGTCGCCGAACAAGGTCTGCAGCGTCGAGATGATACCGGCGACCAGGCCGATCTCTTCAACGGGCAGCGCCATCAGGATGCCCAGGGTGCCGAAGATATACAGGCCGGTGACGACGGTGGCCGACATGAAGATGGACTTCGGGATGTCGCGCGCCGGGTTCTTGATTTCCTTGCCCATGGTGGCGATCAGTTCGAAACCGAGCAGGTTGAACACGATCACCGGCAGGAAGCCGAGCGCGGAGTCGAAGTTGGGCGTCATGCTTTCGAGGGTGAACTCGTTGGCCACGCCGTGTTTCGCCGCGTACACGAACCCGCCCACACCGAGCACGCCGATCACGATGATCTTGAACAGTGCGCCGAGGTTGGTGACCCACACGCCCGCCTCGACGGACACGTTGCAGATCCAGATACTGAACCAGGTCAGCACGATGCAGATGGCGATCTGCGTCCAGAGTCCCATCTCGGGAAAGAACATCTCGGCGAACATGCCGGCGAACATGATGTACACAGCCGGCATCCACAGCGCGACGTTTATCCAGTAGAACCAGGTCGTGCGCACGGCCCAGCGGGTTCCGTAGGCGCGCTTGACCCAGTCGTAGATGCCGCCCTCACCGGGATACGTTGTGCCGAGCTCCGAGGAGATCAGACCGTAGGGGACGACAAAGAGCACCAGGGTGATCAGCCACCAGGTGATGGAGGAAGGGCCCAGGGAAGCCGAGGCCGTAAGGGTGTCGATGACCAATACTGCGCAGACACTGAACAGCGTCAGGCTCGGCAATCCCATTTTTCCGATGGTTTCCTTATTCATTACGATTCTCTCACTTGTTGTTTTGCTTATGCAGGAGCCTGTATATGGGGGCGACATTCCTGGGGTCGCCCGCCAGGGCTCGTGCAAGTTCCTGCCTGCTACTCAGAGGCGAACAGGTCGAAGGTGTAGCCGAGGGTAAACAGCACGGTGTCATCGTTACGGAAGGCCCCTGTCGGCACTTCCACAATCTTGTCTACGCCGTTGTAGAGGTAGGACAAGGACATATCGACGCCCTTGACGCTGGCTGATACGCCGATCGAGAAGTCGGTGTAACTGTCGATGTCCCACCTTTTCCAGTAGTCGCCGGCGCTGTAACCGGCGTGCAGGTCGATGCCGATGCCTTCGAAGAATCCGGCTGTATCGGCCACGGGGATGTTGTAGTCCGCTGCGAAATAACGGGCCGAGTCACCGGTGCTCACGTAGTCGTTGGTATACGCGAACTGCAGACCGAGACCGCCGATCCACAGGGTATTGATCAGTTCCAGGTAGTCTGGGTCGGCGTCGTAACCGGGGTATGTGTAGTAGGACAGCATGACATCGAGGCCCAGGTTGTCATTAATTTCCCAGAAATAGCCGCCGTAGAAATCGACCTCGATGTCTGCGTCATCCCCGAAGTCCACGTTGGAAGCCCAGGTTCCGACGTAAAAACCGCTGTCAAAAGCCAGGTCGAAACTGCCCTGGATGGCGGGGTCGCCGGCAGTCTGCGAAATACCGCGGAAGCGATAGTCGCTGACGCCTTCAATGGTTATGGAAGTGTCGACAGCCCACGCACTCGTGGTGGCAAGCAGGGCGGTAGTTGCAACGATAGTCTTGAGTTTCACTTTAGTTCTCCAATAATGCTGAGTGTATTTGTGTTGAATTATTCGAATTCGGCCTTGAGACAGCGGCTTGTAACGGTCGTGCCAGCTGTCCCGGCCAACATCTCCTGTGCGTCGGCCAGGTTGCCGATACAGGCAATTCCACCAGTCTGGCGGGCAAATTCACAGGCTGCCTCCACTTTGGGTCCCATGGAGCCGTCCGGAAACTTGTAACCGGCTATTTCATTCGGGGAAATGCGGCGAATGGACTTCTGGTTCTCGCCACCCCAGTCCAGGTAGACAGAATCAACATCGGTCAGAACCAGCAGCGCGTCGGCGTTAATTTCGCGGGCCAACAGTGATGCTGCTCGGTCCTTATCGATAACGGCTTCGATCCCGCTCAAGGTGCCGTCGGTGTTGTACACGGTCGGGATACCGCCGCCGCCAGCACAAATTACGATAGTGCCATGTTCGATCAACAGCTTGATGACGCTGATTTCGAAGATACGCTGGGGCAGCGGAGAGGCGACGACGCGGCGGTAATACTCGCCGTCCTGTTTGAAGATTAAGCCTTTTTCGGCCTCGATTTTTTCAGCTTCTTCTTTCGAGTAAACCGGGCCGATGAACTTGGTCGGGTTGTCGAACGCGGGATCGTTTGGATCCACTTCTATCTGCGTGAGCAGGGTTGCGTATTTCTGGGTTACGGGCATCAGGTTGCCGAGCTGTTGCTCGATCATGTACCCGATCTGTCCCACGGTTTCGGCGCCGAGCACATCCAGGGGATAGGGTTCGACGCTTTTGTATGCGGAGGCCTGCAGGGCCAGCAGTCCGACCTGCGGGCCGTTGCCGTGCACGATGACGATTTCGTGTTCTTGCGCCAGCTTGGCCAGGGCCTTGGCCGCGACCTGGATATTTATCATCTGGTTCTCGGCGGTCATTTCCTGTCCGCGCTGGAGAAGTGCGTTTCCGCCGAGTGCTACTACGATTCTCATGTTCTGCTCCTCGTCCCGTTCTGCGGGGAAAGTCGCGTGGCGCCGAAGGGCGCCAGGCGGGTCAATGACAAGTACTTACAGCCGGTCCAGGAAGGCTTGGATCTTTTCTTCGTGTGCTGCGGCAACGGCGGCATCGGCCGGCTTCACGTCCTTGTGGGTGAAGTAAACCAGCAGGGCCATCTGGGCCGTCAGGCGGTTCTCAGCCTCGTCGAAGATCATGGAACGGGGGCCGTCCATCACTTCACGGGTGGTTTCGCGCTCGTCATTGGCAGGCAAACAGTGCATGAAGCGGCTGTTGGGGCCAGCCTTGTCCATCAGTCTCTGGTCAACCACGTATTCGGGGATGAAGGTATTCAGACGGTCTTCTTTCTCGTCTTCCTGGCCAAACCAGTAGAAGCTGTCAGCAACCAGGATGTCGCAACCTTCAACGGCGTCTGTATCTTCGGTGACGGTGAGCTTGCCGCCGTATACGCGACAGTTTTCTTCAGCGATATCGATCCATTCCTGCGGGACCTGGTACTTTTCAGGGCCAATGTGCTTGTAGTTCATACCGAACTTGGTGCAGATGAACATCAGTGACGAGGCCACGTTGGTCGCGTCGCCAACAAAAGCAACCGTTAGGTCTTCGAGTTTTTTGCCTTCGGGCAGGTGTTCCATCATGGTGAAGACGTCGGCCATCATCTGGGTTGGGTGCAGCCAGTCACACAGGCCGTTGATCACGGGCACGGTGGCGTGCTCGGCGAGGTCGGCGACCGTTTTGTGGTCGTCAACGCGGGCCATCATGATGTCGACCATGCGGGAGAGTACGCGGGATGTATCGGCGATGTTTTCCTTGCCGCCCAGGTGGATGTCTTTCGGAGACAGGAACAGCGCGTGTCCACCCAGGATGGTGGCTGCGGTTTCAAACGAAACCCGGGTACGCGTGGATGGTTGTTCAAAAATCATCGCAACAGACTTGCCTTTGAAGAGTTGAGGAACGGCGTTGTCTTTACGTGCTTTTTTGAGCAGGGACATCAGGTCCAGCATTTCCTGGAGTTCGTCCCTGGTGTAATCCTGGGTTTTCAGGAAGTGACGCAGACCGGGTTTTGCGAGATTCGTTGCGGTTGATGAAGGAAGTAACATTTTCTGTCTCCTGACGTATGCGGTTTCTCAATCGATAATTGAATTCTGTGAATACGGCCCGTTTCGGACCGGCTGAATGTGTTGTCGGGAGTAACTGTATTGGGCAAGAGGGGAAATAAAAATTTCGAATTTCTAAAAAAGGTGTAAGAAATTCTTAAAAGCCCCTGATAACAGGGGGATACAGAGGGTTGGGCTGTGCTTTTGTCGTGATTTTGGGTGATGTTTGTTGGGCGCAGTCTTACAGGTTTTTCATTTCCTCCACGAGGCGGTCGTATACGGTGCCAACAATGCTGTTTTTGTACCTGGTTTCCGGACAACAGGCCGTGTAGCTGACTTCGAACACCGTTTCGGTGAACAAGGGCACCAGTTGTCCTGATTTCAGTTCAGCTTTGCATAGAATCGGGTCAGCCATGATAACGCCATCACCATTTACCGCAGCCGCTATGGTCATGGTGAAGTCGTTGTAAAAAGTGCTTCTGCGTCCGTTGACCGGCGTATCGCAGTATTCCTGCAGCCAGGCCTTCCATGATTCGCGATCATTGCCGTGCAGTAAGTGAAAGTTCCGCAGGTCTTCCGGTTTTTCCGGGCTGGGGTAGCGCTCCAACAGTCCCGGACTGCAGGCAGGGAAGCCGTAGATATCCACCAGGCGGGTACAATGCATGTCCTTCCAGCCTGGCTGTTCCTCGTAATGAATCACGATGTCGGCGTGTTCCGGGAAAGTTTCCGGCAAGCTGTGGCTGGTAACGATATCGATATCCATGGTGCTCGCGGTGTCCCGCAGTGACTGCATCTTTTTCATCAGGCACTTTGAAAAAAATGCAGGGTCACACTGGATAACAAGTGATTTCATATCTCCGCGCATCTGCAGCTGCAAGCTGGCGTTCTGCAGCGCATCGAGTGCGGATGTGTAAGCCAGTAACAACTCTCTGCCTTCAGGCTTCAGAATCAGCCGCCCTTTTTCCCGGGTGAACAATTTCAGTTCGAACCACGCTTCCAGGATCTTGACCTGTTGACTCAGTGCGCTGTGTGAGACACAGAGCTCTTCCGCCGCCTGCCCGAGGTGTTCGTGCCTGGCAACGGCTTCGAAGGCGCGGATGGCATTCAGGGGAGGGATTCTTCTACGCATGGTGCAAGGATAAGGTGCCTCGGCAATAAAAGCATGAATATTTAGGTGGATCCGGTTTTCCGGGCCTTAAGCAACCGCCTATGACGCGCCAATATCCGCCTGCTGGCGCCAAATACCGACATGCCAGGTTGCGCCTTGCCGGTCCTGGCCAGTTCATCCATTTGCTGGTAATACCAGTACATGACGCTGAAAGCCGCCATCACTTTCAGTGGGCCGATTTTTTCCAGGAATGAGAGCCAGCCGGGTATGGCCTGCAGGCGGTCCTCGTAGCGGTTCAGTTCTTTAACGCCTGACAGCAACTGCCTCGGGGCGTCGGTGTCGACACACATCGGGCGCCCCAGCCCGACCAGGTCGGCGGCACCGGAATGGACGGCCTGCTCGATTACCGCGCGTGTGCGGAATCCACCGGTCACCATCAGTGGAACCGAGACCTTTTCCTGCATCGCAATGGCGAAGTCCACGAAATAGGCCTCGCGCATTTGCGTTGACTGCTTTACGTCCTGTGCTTCTTCCGCTTCAAGGCCTTCTATCCCGACCAGCTTGGGTTGCTCGTAGGTGCCGCCAGAAATTTCGATCAGGTCGATGCCGCCTTCCTCCAGCCACTGTGCCACCTGCAGGCTGTCTTCGAAGGCGAAGCCGCCTTTTTGGAAATCCGCGCTGTTGAGCTTGACGGCGACCGGGAAATCCGGACCGACCACTTCGCGGATGGTTTTCAGCACATCCAGCAGGACGCGGGCCCGGTTGCGCAGTTCACCGCCGTAGCGGTCATTGCGGCGGTTGGCCCGCGGGCTGAGGAATTCCGACAGCAGGTAGCCGTGGGCGGAGTGGATCTGTACACCGGTGAAGCCGGCGTCCCGGCAGGCCCCGGCCGCGATGCCGAAACGCCGCACGATGTCCCTGATTTCCAGCTCGGAAAGCTCGACTGGTTCGCCGAACTGCCCGCCGGGAATTTCCAGCTTTATTGCCGAGGGAGCCCTGGGGTTCGGGTTCACGTTTTTGGGTGTCTGGCGGCCAGCATGGCTGATCTGTGCCCAGAATTGGTTGCCGCCGCGGGTCGCCGTGCGTGCCCAGCGAGCGAGTGCGTCCCGGAGTTCCTTGCCCGGTTTGCCGTCGATGATGACATTGCCGGGCTGTTCCAGGTGGTTCTGGTCGACCTGGATGTTTCCGCTCAACAGGACGCCAGCGCCACCGTCACTCCACAGGCCGTAAAGCCGTTCCAGTTCCGCTGTCGGCACACCGGCCATGGTGGCCAGTCCCTCGGTCATGGCGGCCTTGACCAGGCGGTTGGGTACGATGCTCCCGCAGGGCAGGGTGAGGGGACTTGCAAGCGTGATTTTCTTCATGGCTACCTTATCGTTTTTCTGCCTTGATTCGTTCCAGCTGCCAGCCATCCGAGGGTTCGTTGAGACGCAGGCTGACCACTTCCGCTTCCTGTTCCTGGCTGTAGCTTCTGCTGAAACCCAGTTTTTTGGCAAGACGCAACATGGGGCTGTTGTCGGGCAGCACGGTGCCGCGGATTTCCAGTGTGCCACGCCGCCGGGTGTAGTCGATCATTTTTTTCATCAGCAGGGAACCGAGACCTTCGCCGCGCATCGAATCTTCGACCAGGATGGCAAACTCCGCCCGCAGATTGTCTGGATCCGTCCAGCTGCGCACAACCCCCAGCGTTTGCGGCACGCCCGCTGCGTTATGGGCCGAGGCGATAAACGCCATTTCCCTGGCGTAATCGATCTGGGTGAACTGGGCGAGTTGGTGCTGTGTAAAGGTCGAGCGGGGGCCGAAAAACCGGTAGCGAATGGCTTCCGGGCTCAGTCGTTTGGCGAATGCTGCGTGGGCCGGGGCGTCTTCACCGCGGATGGGGCGCAACTCCACGGTGAGCCCGGCGCGCGGCAGCGTGGTGCTTTCCTCGAGTTCGGCGGGGTAGGGAATGATGGCGGTTTCACAACGTTGGCCCAGTTCGGTGCGGATGCCCAGTACGTGCACGCCATCCGCGTTGACGACCAGGGGAAAGATCGCCAGCTCGGCAATTCCCGATACTTCCGCTGCCAACTGGCCCAGTCGAACCAGTATCTCGGCCAGGGATTCCCGGATGCTCCCGGCCTGCTCGTTATACTCACCCAGGGCACGGCCGGCGAGACTTGACTCGATCACCCTGTTGGCCAGATTCAGGTTGAGCGGTGGCAAACCAACCTGCCGCTCGGAGGCCGCGCCATGTGGGTTCTCACCGCTGCCGAAATAGAGCACCGGGCCAAACACCGGGTCGCGCGTGATGCCCATGGCCAGGATCAGTCCGCGAAGTTTCACAATGGCTTTTCGTGAAGCTTCGTGCAGCGGTATGCCGGCCAGGGCCATGACCTGGCGGGTTTCATCCTCGTTCAGGCAGGTCCGCCCCTCGTGTTGCGCCTGGCTGACCAGGGCCCAGGCGGCCGCCGCGTCGATACCCCGTTCGCCAAGGCCGCTCATGGGCCGTGGAACCTGGTCCATCAGGGCCTGGTTGCGGGCGTGTTTTATCATGTGGATGAAGGCATCGACGGCCTGTTCCACCGTCGGGTAGGTGGAAATTCCCGCCGCATCAAAGGCTTCTCGGGCATCCTGCGCCGTTTCATGCCCCATCCAGCTGGTGAGAACCGGCTTGTCCAGGCCGAGCAGGCAAGGCCCGATCTCTTCAGCGGTTTCCAGGGCCGGTGCAATCAGGGTCGGCACATGGATCACCAGGACGGCATCGACCCCCGCGTCAGCGGAAACGATCTGCAGCACCCGGGAAAATTGCCCCGGGTTTGCCGCCACGCTGATATCGACCGGGTTGATGGCGGCAGAGACATGCGGCAGGCATTCTTCCAGCGCTTCTTGTGTCGCGTCGGAAAACGCGGCAAGACTTCCGTCATGGCGCACCAGGTGGTCGGTGGCCAGCATGGCCGGCCCCGGCCCGTTGCTGATGATGGCCAGGCGGTCGCCGTGCAGGCGTTGCATACGCGTGAGCGTTTCCAGGGCGTTGTACAGCTCATCGGATCGTTCGACACGCAAAACCCCTGTCCTGCGGAACACGGCGTCGAAAACCGCGTCGTCGCCGGCCAGGTTCGGAGCCGTCGGGATGGGTGACGGGTGCGCCTGTTGCACGCGCCTGCTCTTCATCGCGATAACGAGCTTGCTGCGCGCGGCGGCCCTGAGGGCTGAAACCAGCCGGCCACCGGATGTCAGCTGTTCGATGTGTAGCAGGATGGCACGGGTTTGCATGTCCTCGGCAAGGTATTCGACGACATCCGCGATGTCGATGTCGAGGCTGTCGCCAACCGTGGTAAGGTGCGAAAAGCCAAGTCCACGCCCTTTGGCCCAGTCCACGATAGCCAGGGCGACGGCCGCCGATTGCCCGACAAAGGCCACGTCGCCGCCGGAAACCATGCCGTGAGCATAACTGGCGTTGAGCTGCTTGCGCGGCACGATGGTGCCGATGCAGTTGGGACCCAGGATACGCATGTCGTAGGCGCGGGCAGCGTCCCAGGTCATGTCCTTCAGGGTTTTACCGCCTGCCAGTTGCAAGGCCAGCAGGCTGTTGGGCAGGCTCAGCACGTTGCCCAGAAAGTCTTTTATGCCTACCGTGGGCAGGGACAGGCCACCCATCACGATCAGCACGGCATGCACGCCTTTCTCTCCGAGTTCGTCCACCACGCCCGGAATTCGCGCCGGTGAAGTGCAGATGATGGAGAGGTCCGGGGCCGCTGGCAGGGAGGCGATGTCCGCGTATCGTTTCACGCCAAGAATCTTTTTGCCGCCGTGCGGGTTGACGGGCAGCAGCAGCCCCTCGAACCCGGCGTCCAGCAGGTTCTTCAACACGGCGCCACCCAAGCTCAGCGGGCGTTCCGAGGCCCCGATCACGGCGACTGAGTCCGGTTCAAAAAACTTTTTCATATGGCGGATGGTCATGACAGGCAAACCATACACCGCGGGAAAATGACCGGCAAAG
>JAZBOH010000244.1:0-5434 GCA_036351055.1 Lysobacterales bacterium | reverse complement strand
CCGACAGGATGTTCTCCCCTTCGTTGACCAGGAAGGTTTTTCCGCTGCTGGCGATGGTCACTTCGAATTGTTTCACGCGGTTCTCCAAGACTGACCGCCCATTTTCGCTGATTGTGTCGCTCTGTGGTAGGCTTGCGCGGAATTCTTCGTGATGGTTGAGAGATGGGGTATCTGAGACTCCTGTACCGGGTTCCGTTATTACTTTTGCTAATAATTATCGGAACGCCGTTGATGCTGCTGTGCCACTACCGTCCACTGAAGACCGTACAGTTCGGCGGCAAGCCATTGCTCGAGGTCAGTGAGACCGTTTGGTCCCGTGCGGTTTGCGCTTTGTTCGGGGTGCGCCTGGCGCTGCGAGGCGCAATCGGACCCGGTCCTCACCTGGTCGTTGCAAACCACATTTCGTGGCTCGATATCACAGCGATGCGCAGCTTTGCCAGGATGGGCTTTGTTTCCAAGGCCGAAATCAACGACTGGCCGGTCATCGGCTATCTCGCACGCATCGGACAGACGGTATTTCATCATCGTGGCAGCCATGATTCGGCCAGTGGCGTTGCGGACGTGATGGCCAAACGCCTGCGCGAGGGCGGGAACGTGGCAATATTTCCGGAGGGTGGCATCCTGCCGGGAGCAGGCGTCAAACGATTCCATGGCCGCCTGTTTGCAGCCGCCATCGACACCGGGTCACCCGTACAGCCGGTGATGTTGCGTTATATGCGTGACGGCAATCATCTTGACGACGTGACCTTTATCCGTGGCGAACACTTCGTGGGCAACCTGTTCCGCCTGTTACGCCAGCGCACCTGTGTTGCAGAAGTGGCCATGCTCCCGTGCATCGAGTCTGCCGGGAAACAGCGTCGGCCCCTGGCCGCCGAGGCCGAGCGGGCGGTGCGTACGGCTTTTGATGCAGAAATGCCGAATGCCTGAGAAGTTCATCAACTTCAAACCGCCGCTGAGCCTGAGAAACGGGCATATCCAGTCGCTGCTCGGCAGCAGCGGCCTGCGCCGCAGGGCCATGCTCAGGCGCGCGGTGAAACTGCAGGACGCCGCGAAAGTATGGACGCTGGACGGTGGCGACGGAATCCGCCTGCAGGGCCTGTATTCGAAACAGGCATCGGGCAGCCGGGGTCTGGCCGTTTTGTTGCATGGCTGGGAAGGCAACGTCAACTCCAACTATATCCTGGGCACCGGCGCCAGGTTGTTCGATGCAGGCTTCGACGTCTTCCGGCTGAACTTCCGGGACCATGGCGATACCCACCACCTCAACCCGGGACTGTTTCACTCCTGCCGGATTGACGAGGTTGTGCATTCCCTGCGTAGTCTCCAGGACCGGTTGGGTGCAAAGCGCTGGAACCTGGCTGGCTATTCGCTGGGGGGTAATTTCTCCCTGCGTGTCGGACTACGGGCCGCGGAGGCGGGGCTGGGTATCGGCCGGATCGTTGCCATTTGCCCGGTCATCAGGCCGGTGCACGCGATGGACGCGATGGAACAGGGCCTCGGGTTTTACGAACGGTATTTCGAGCGCAAGTGGAGCAAATCACTGAACGCCAAAAAAGCCGCTTTCCCCGAGATCTACGGTGAAGAGACCTGGCATGAAATCAAGGGACTGCGGCAGCGAACACATTACCTGGCAACCCGGTATGGCTATGCCGATGCCGATGAATACTTCGATGGTTACTCCATCGCCGACGGCAGGCTGGCCCCGCTCGCCGTGCCTTCAAGCATCCTGACCGCGGCAGACGACCCCATCGTGCCCGTCGCCGACTTTCACGACTTGCCCGAAAGCCCGGCCCTGGAACTGTTGATTTCGAATTACGGTGGGCACTGCAGCTTTCTCAAGAACTGGAAATTCGACAGTGCTGCCGAGGACTTGATCCTGGAGCGGCTTGTGCCGGAAAATGACCTGTAAAAGCAGAATCCGCATGGATTGCTACACTTGAAGTAAGCAAACAGGTCAGGAAAGAGAGTTAATTATCATGCCAACGGACGTATTTGCCAATTCCCGGGAAATCGCCAGCCAGGCCAGCAGTGGCGAGGCCACGGCATTTCCGGATGTGTGTCAAACACCTTCAGCGCCGTCACCTGCCGGCCCCGTGCCAATACCTTATCCCAACGTGGGAATGGCCGGTAAATTGAAGCAGGCCAATAAAATCGACGGCAAGGTGCTGGTCGGAAACAAGGCGGCAAAAGAGCTGCAAAGCAAAGCAATTGATAGCCTCGGAAAGAATTCCGGACTGAAAGCGGATTCGGCAACCGCAGCGGTTCTGATGGGGGCTTCCGTTTACAAGAAATCAACGGGGAATGAAGCCGGCACGGCGGCAACAAAGGGGATTGCCAGCAGTAAAACCACGGGCCCTGCCGCTTCTCATGCGTCCCAGGCGCCGAATGTCAAGATCTATGGCAAACACGTCGATCTGTATCCGCGCTAGTGCACGAATTTTCCCTTTACCGGGCGGTTCCACGCCCCCGGCCTTGTCGCGTCATTTGCTGCAACCGTCGTTGAAGTGGAGCGGGTGAACGGAATCGAACCGTCGTCATGAGCTTGGGAAGCTCAGGTAATACCATTATACGACACCCGCCCGGGGTGAGATCCTGCCATGAAATATTAGCAGAAATGCCTTATTGAGTCAGTGCCCGAACGTGCGCCGCCGATGCACTGGCCAGCGCGTCCAGATCGTAACCGCCTTCCAGCAGGGAAACCAGTTTTCCGCTGCAGACCGCGTCCGCCAGTGCGCGTATTTCTCCCGTGATCCAGCCGTAGTCCTCGTCTTCCAGCCGCAACTGGCCCAGCGGATCGAGGACATGGGCGTCGAAACCGGCGGAGACCAGCACCAGGTCGGGCTGGAAACGTTCGACGGCAGGCAGGCCCTGCCTGGACCAGGCCGCCCGGAACGCCGCGCCGCCGTCGCCGGGTGACAGCGGCATATTGATGATGTTGCCGACACCGGTTTCCGAGGGATGGCCGCTGCCGGGGTACAGGGGCATCTGGTGACTGGAGACAAACAGGACTTCCGGGGATTCCTCGAAGATGCCCTGCGTGCCATTGCCGTGGTGCACATCGAAGTCCAGGATGGCTACCCGTTCGGCATAACCACGTTCGATGGCGTAGCGGGCCGCCACGGCGACATGGTTCAACAGGCAGAAACCCATCGGAACCGTCGCCAGGGCATGGTGACCCGGTGGCCGCACGGCGCAAAAAGCATTGTCGGCCTTGCCCGCATTGATCTGATCGATGGCGAAGCAGGCAGCGCCACTGCCGCGGAGCGTGGCGTCGATGGAGCCCGGGGACATGAAGGTGTCGGCATCGAGTGCAATGATGTCGCGTTCTTCACCTTCGCCGGGTTCGGCTTCCAGCAGCTGTTCCCAGTAATCGGCCGGATGCACCAGGCTCAATTGCTCGAGTTTTGCGCGTGGCGCCGGCAGCACCTCGGTGCCCTCGATGTCGCGAACCGAGTTCAGAACCGCCGTTACCCGTTCCGGGCGCTCGACATGGCGCAGGCCGGTGTCGTGGCGCAGGCAGTTTTCGTGGTGAAGGATCAGGGTGCCCATGGTTTCTATAGTAGCGTGATCGAGGTAGATTCTTTCACTTCTTCCATCACGACGTAGCTGCGGGAATCGCTGACTCCCGGCAGGGCCAGGATCTTCTCACCCAGCAACGAACGGTACGCCTGCATATCCTTGACGCGCGCCTTGAGCAGGTAATCGAAATTGCCGGAAACCAGGTGGCACTCGAGTAATTCCGTCAGCCTGAGTGCTTCCCGGCGGAACTCCCTGAAAGCATCCGGTGAATTTCGCAGCAGGGCGATTTCGACAAACACCAGGACCCCGGCATCGACCTTGTGCGGATCGAGCAGGGCGGTGTAGCCCTTTATGTAACCGTGTTTCTCCAACCGCCGTACGCGTTCCAGGCAGGGTGTGGCGGACAGGTTTACTTTTCTTGCCAGCGCCACGTTCGAGATCCGCCCGTCATCCTGCAGGGTCTTCAGAATCAGGCGGTCCGTCCGGTCGAGCTTGCGGTTCTTGCGCGTGTTCTGTTTCATCGATATTACTGGACCAGGCTTGTAAAACAGAATAATACACTGGAAATTGCAATTCTTCAGGATAATAAACCATGCAATTGCTACTAAAATTGGAATATTAACCAACCCTTGCGAGGAAACGAAAATGAAAGTCGGGGCACCCAAAGAAATCAAGAACCATGAATACCGTGTAGGCCTGACGCCTGCATCCGTGCGCGAACTGACCCAGCACGGCCACGATGTCTACGTGCAGAGTACGGCCGGCGCCGGTATTGGCGTCAGCGACGAACGTTACGAATCGGTTGGAGCGACCATCCTGCAGACCGCGGAGGAAGTTTTCGACACGGCCGAGATGATCGTCAAGGTCAAGGAGCCCCAGGCGGTCGAGCGCGCCATGCTGCGTGAAGACCACATCCTGTTCACCTACCTGCACCTGGCGCCCGATGCGCCGCAAACGGAAGACCTGGTCAATAGCGGCGCCTGCTGCATCGCCTACGAAACCGTGACCGACCGCAAGGGCGGTCTGCCCCTGTTGTCACCGATGTCCGAAGTGGCTGGCCGCCTGTCCATCCAGGCCGGCGCCTGGTGTCTCGAGCGCGCGCACGGCGGTGCCGGCATTCTGCTCGGCGGCGTGCCGGGCGTGGAACCCGCCAAGGTCGTGATCATCGGTGGCGGCACCGTTGGATTCAATGCGGCCCAGATGGCGGTTGGCATGGGCGCGCGCGTGGTGATCATGGACCGTGACGCCGACGTGATGAAATTCCTGGATGCGAATTTTGAAAGCCGCATCGAAACGGTTTTCTCCAATGCCGAGTCCATTGAAAAGCACATCCGCGACGCGGACCTGGTGGTCGGCGGTGTTTTGATCCCCGGAGCGGCTGCACCGAAGCTCGTCAGCCGCGAGCAGCTTTCCCTGATGAAACCGGGCTCTGTACTGGTCGACGTGGCTATCGACCAGGGTGGTTGTTTCGAAACCTCAAAACCGACCACGCACGCGGAGCCGACCTACGTGGTGGACGGCATTGTTCACTACTGCGTGGCCAATATGCCGGGCGCCGTCCCGCGCACCTCGACCTTTGCCCTGAACAACGTCACGCTGCCCTTCACGCTGCAACTGGCCGACAAGGGCGCCAGGCAGGCCATGATCGACAATCACCACCTGCTGGATGGACTGAACGTGCACCGTGGCAAGGTCACCTATGCCGATGTCGCCCGTGACCTGGGATATGAGTACACGCCAGCCCGCGAAGCGTTGGCCTTGTAAGATTAGTATGGGTGGGTGGCTCAAGCTGCCATTGAAAAAGCCCGGGTTTTGCCCGGGCTTTTTTACTTCGGCGATCGCGGCCCTCGCCGCTCCAACTAGCTGCACTCGTATTTTTTGCGCATGACGGCCACCGAGTCCCGGATAATCTCCT
>JAZBOH010000243.1:0-11366 GCA_036351055.1 Lysobacterales bacterium | reverse complement strand
TGGGAACCATTACCGTGATCGCGGCGGTGAGGTTGCGGCTGGCCAGCTTCATCACCGCGGCAGAATTTGCCTGGGCGGAAAACCCCAGTCCGCCGTACTGTTCGGGAATGATCAGGCCGAACATGCGGTGTTCGCGGATGAAGTCCCACAATTCGTCCGGCAAGCGGCGGTGTTTTTCACAGATTTCCCAGTCGTCCGAACGGCGGCACAGTTCTTCCACCGGGCCGTCAATGAAAGACTGTTCTTCTTCGCTCAAGCTGGGCGGCGGAACCTTCAGCAGTTTCTTCCAACGTGGCCGCCCGGAAAAAATATCCGCGTCCCACCAGGTGGTGCCGGCGTCAAGCGCTTCCTGCTCGGTGGCGGAAACGCGTGGCAGCGACTTGCGGAACAGGCCGTAGAGCCGGTCGCTGATCAACAGGCGGCGCAGAGGCGTGATGGAGAAGCCGATCAGGATGACACCGACAATACCGTTGGCGAATCGGAACCAGCTGGGCACGTAGAAGAGGTGACGCAGTTCCGTCCAGACAATGGTTGCCACGACCATGATCGCCATGGCCATCAGCAGGGGAACGCGCTTGTAGGCCAGTACCAGAACCGTCAGTACCAGGATGAAAAAATAAAGGGTATCCATTCGCGATTTCTCCGGCCGGGCTTAACCGGCGAGGGGTGGCGGATTGTCTGTGTGCCATCATATGTGCGCGCAAAACAAGGGGTCAAGATGACCAGTGCCGTGTTTGCATGCCGATTGCATGACGGTCTGCGAGTCCGTAGAATTATTCTGATTTTATACCTGATTTTTTTAAATATGATTGATCAGGCAAACTGAATGATAATCAAACAGATACAGGAGTTTCTTAAGTGACCGTTGAAAGAACGCTTTCCATTATCAAGCCTGACGCCGTGGCAAAAAACGTGATCGGTGAAATCTACAGCCGGTTCGAAAAGGCCGGCCTCACCATTGTGGCCGCCAGGATGAAGCAGTTGACCCCGGCGGACGCCCAGCGCTTCTACGCCGTGCACGAGGGTAAACCGTTTTACGACGACCTGGTTTCATTCATGACCTCCGGCCCCGTCATGATCCAGGTGCTGGAAGGCGAAAACGCAATCGCGCTGAACCGCGAACTGATGGGCGCTACCAACCCGCAGGACGCCGCGCCCGGCACGATTCGCGCTGATTTTGCCAGGAGCATCGACGCCAATGCCGTGCACGGTTCTGATGCGCCTGAAACGGCCGCTTATGAAATCGGCGTATTTTTCACCGACGACGACATTACTTCACGCCCGTCTTGAGCGATCCGGAGACCATGCCGCTGGACAAGACAGGCGAACGCGTCAACCTGATGGACCTCGAAGAGGGCCGGATGCGCTCGTTTTTCGAGTGGCTGGGCGAAAAGCCGTTTCGCGCACAGCAGGTCCTGAAGTGGATTTACCACCAGGGCGTGACCGACTTCGGGCAGATGACGAACCTGAGCAAGGCGTTGCGGGAAAAACTGCAGCAGGTCGCCAGGGTCGAACCGCCCCGGATTCTCAGCGAGCAGGTTTCGGTGGACGGCACGACCAAGTGGTTGATGGGTTTTGGCGGCGGTAACGCCGTTGAAACCGTCTTCATCCCGGAACCCAACCGGGGAACGCTGTGCATCTCCTCGCAGGTGGGTTGCGCCCTCAACTGCACGTTTTGCTCAACCGGCGCACAGGGTTTCAACCGTAACCTGGATACGAGTGAAATCATCGGCCAGGTCTGGCAGGCGGCCCGTGCGCTGGGGCATGAACGCAACGGAACACGCCGCATTACGAACATCGTGCTGATGGGCATGGGTGAGCCGTTGGCGAACTTCAACCCCGTGGTGCGCGCCGTTTCCCTGATGCGCAACGACCTGGGCTTTGGCTTTGCGGCCAAGCGCGTAACGCTGTCGACGGCCGGCCTGGTGCCCGGTATCGACCGCTTGCGGGAAACGATCGACGTGGCCCTGGCGGTCTCGCTGCATGCGCCGGACGATGCGACCCGTGAAAAACTGGTGCCGCTCAACCGCAAATACCCCATCGCTGAACTGATGCGCGCCTGCCAGGACTTCGTCTCTGAGAAGCACAAACGCACGGTGACTTTTGAGTACACGCTGATCGACGGTGTCAACGACGATCCCCGGCACGCGCGCCAACTGGTCAAGCTGCTGCGGCGGGTGCCCAGCAAACTCAACCTGATCCCGTTCAACCCGTTTCCGGGCACAGAATACCGTTGCTCACCGGAATCGCGTATCCTCGAATTTCAGTCCATCGTGATGCAAGGCGGCCTGATTGCCACCGTCAGAAAAACCCGCGGTGAGGACATTGACGCCGCTTGCGGGCAACTGGTCGGAAAGGTACTGGATCGCACCCGACGGAGCCGGATGCTTCGAGAACAGACGCAAAGGATTTAATGCCGTGAGAACCCGTAGAATCTTGCTTGGCCTGATCGTGCTGTCACTGGTCGCCGCCTGCTCCAGCGCACCCAAGAAATCAGAGCAGGATTTACGCAAAGCGGCGGAGACCAACACCGCACTGGGCCGGCAATATCTTGATCGCGGCCAGTACGAGATCTCGCTGGAGAAACTCAAAAGGGCCGTGGGCAATGACAAGACCTACGCCCCGGCGCACACCATGCTGGGGGTGCTTTACGAGACGATCGGGGAGGACGAGGACGCTGAGAAGGAATTCCGTCTGGCGGTACGCTACGATCCGACCGACGGTGACGTCAACAACAACCTCGGCGCCTTTCTCTGCCGTAACGGCAAAGCGGTCGAGGCCGCACCCTATTTCGATGCGGCGGTCGAGGATCCATTCTATACCACGCCAGGCGTGGCGTACGCCAATGCGGGATCCTGCGCCCTCCAGCGGGGCGAACTGGACCAGGCCGAGTTATACCTGAGAAAATCCCTGGAGAAGGATCAACGCATGCCCGAAGCGCTGCTGCCGATGGCGGAGGTCAGCTACCAGAAGGGGTCTTACCTCACGGCCCGCGCGTTCCTGCAGCGCTTCGAAGCCGTCGCCCAGGTGAACGAGGAAAGCCTGCGCCTTGGCGTATTGATCGAATCGGCCCTGGGCGACAAGCAGTCCGTGGATCGCTACCGTATGCGATTGATGGAAGACTACCCCGACGCCATTCCGGCGGCACGCGTGCCGGCCAGGGAAAAGAATGAGTAATCAAAAAGAACTGATCCCCATGCGACCGGGGGACATCCTCCGGCATGAAAGACAGCAGAAAGGACTGTCGCCGGAACGCGCTGCGCGCGAGTCCCGGATCAAGCTGTCCGTGATCGAAGCCATCGAGAGCGGTGAAATTGCCCACATACCTTCCGTTTATCTCAAGGGATACATTCGTAACTACGCACGATTCCTCGGCATGGACCCGGCGGGTCTTGAGGAACAACTCCAGGAGGTGCAGGGCGCGGAACCCGAAGTCCGTTCCGTGTTTGCCGCCGGCCCGGGCCGGGGTGGGACCGAGAAATGGCTGAAGGTCTCGAGCTATCTCGCAGCGTCGGTTTTGATCGCAGCGCTTGCCTGGCAGTTCACCCATGAAGCCGTCCGGTTTTCCCAGGGCGAAGCAGGGCTCGACACGTCGGCACAGGCGCCGCCCGCCGCCGGCAGGCCGGCCACTGCCGAGCCCGAAAATGAACCGGGCAACGGCCGGACCCACCTCAACGCTTCCCTGGCGAACGTGGAGATGACCAGGCGGCCCGGTGAACTGGTCAGCAGCAATGCGGCGCAGGAGGCATGGGCTGCGTTGGACAACCCGGCGCCGGTCGAGGGTCAGCATACGCTCTCCCTGAACACCTCGGCGGATACCTGGGTGGAGATTTTTTCCGCGGATGAAGAACAGCTTGAAATGGACCTGATACGCGCCGGGAGCAGCCGTGTGTACCGCGGTCCCGGCCCGTTCAGGGTGATGATTGGCCGTGCTTCGGCGGTCGTGATATTGCTGGACGGCGAGGCGGTGGATCTCGGGCCGTATACCCGTGACAACGTGGCCAACCTGGTATTGGCACAGCATGCCGGGACAGAAAACAGCGAGGCCGGGTCGAAACAGTGAGTTCAAGCATTCATTCAATCCGCGGCATGCACGACACGCTGCCCGCCGACATGCACCTCTGGCACAAGCTCGAAAGGACCGTTCGCAGCGTATTCGCTGCCTACGGTTTTGAAGAAATACGGGTTCCTGTGGTCGAGAAAAGCGAAGTTTTTGCACGTGCTATCGGCGATGCAACCGACGTCGTGGAGAAAGAGATGTATACCTTCGAGGACCGCAACGGCGATCTGCTGAGCTTGCGGCCCGAAGGCACGGCCGGCGTGGTCAGGGCCGTTCTGCAGAACGGCCTGTTGTACGCCGCACCGGTTCGTCTCTGGTACATGGGGCAAATGTTCCGCCGCGAGCGGCCGCAAAAAGGCCGCACCCGGCAGTTTCACCAGGTCGGCGCCGAGGTGTTCGGTTCCGCTGGGCCGGATGTCGATGCGGAACTGCTGGTCATGTGCCAGCGGATCTGGAAAGCGATCGGCCTGGAAGGACTGAGGCTCGAGGTCAACAGCCTCGGTACGCCTCAGGAGCGGGCCGCATACCGGGAGGAACTGCACGGCTTCCTGAGTGACAACCGGGATGCGCTCGACGCGGACAGCCTGCGCAGGCTCGACCGCAACCCCTTGCGTATCCTTGACAGCAAGAACCGGCAGGTACAGGCCATGCTGGTGGACGCGCCCGTGCTGGCCGACTACCTCGGTGAAGAATCGCAGGCTTATTTTTCCGGGTTCCTGGCCCTTTTGGACGGGTTCGGGGTCGCCTACGAGGTCAACCCGCGCCTGGTGCGCGGCCTGGATTATTACAGCCACGCGGTGTTCGAGTGGATCACCGATGGCCTGGGCGCACAGGGTACGGTATGCGCCGGTGGCCGCTACGATGGACTGGTTGAGATCCAGGGCGGTAAACCCTGGCCAGGGGTCGGTTTTGCCATGGGCCAGGAACGCCTGGTCGAGTTGATGAAGATCCATGCCGAATCGGAACGGGAATCGCCGCACCTGTACGTGGTCATGGCCGGCGAAGGCACGGTCAAGGGTGGCCTGCAACTCGCCGAATCCCTGCGTGACCAGGTTCCGGGTCTGAACATCCAGTCCAACCTCGGCGGCGGCAGTTTCAAAGCCCAGTTCAAGCGTGCAGACCGCAGTGGCGCACCGCTGGCCCTGGTCCTCGGCGAGAACGAACTCACGCAACGAGAGGCCACCATCAAACACCTGCGCGAACAAAAACCCCAGGAACAAGTCCCCTTTGACGCCCTGAAAGACTGGTTCTCTAGCTGGCTGGAAACCGTCAATGAGAGCCGAGGCAAGCGCTAAAAGCGTTTATCGGCACAGCCCAGAGAAGCGCCTGGCGCATGTCTGCGCGGATTCGACACGGTTGTTGGGATTGCACGACCTTCACATGTTAATATACGCCGTTTAATTTCAGAGAGATATTATGGTCGACATCATGGACTCCCACGAACAGGGCGAAGTCGTCAAAAAGTGGTTAATGGACAATGGCAGCGCCATCGTCATGGGACTGGTTATCGCCTTTGGCGGCCTGTTCGGATTCAAGCAATGGCAGAACTGGCAGGAGACCAACCGTCAGCAGGCTTCCTACGAATACGAAGTCATGGGCGAATTGCTGGCGCAGAACCAGTTGGACGCGGCCATGGCCAACTTCCAGACGCTGCGGGACGATCATAAAAAATCTCCCTATGCCTCGATGGCCGCGCTGCAAATGGCGCGCGCCCGCATGGAAGTCAACCAGCCGGACCTGGCCATCGGCCTGTATGAGTACGTCGTCGAGAGTGGCTACCCCAAGGCCATGAAAGTCGTGGCCCGGGAACGCCTGGCGCGTGTCCTGCTGGACCAGGGCCAGGCGGAAGAGGCCCTGCAGACCCTGGATGGCGCGGACGACATTTCCGGTTTCGAGGCACGTTACGCCGAGGTGCGTGGCGACATCCTGTATTCACAGGGGCGCAACGACGAAGCCATCGCGGCCTACCAGCAGTCCCTGGACACCCTGGAAGCGGGGGCGGGGGACCGCGGTAAGCTGATCATGAAACTCGAGTCCATGGGGGCGTCGGTTCCGGCGGACGGAAGCGAATCGTGAGACGGATTTTTCTTGTCTTCCTTGTATCCCTGCTGGCATTGCAAGGCTGCAGCTGGATCAGGAGCTGGGGCGATGATGAACCCGGCGACCCGGCTCCGTTGGTTGAGTTCGAACAGGCAGTAACGGTCAAGAAGGTTTGGTCTACCAACGTCGGTGACGGCATGGGTAAACAGGGCCTGAGCATGGCGCCGGTTTATTCATCGGGAAAACTTTACACGGCCGACCACGAAGGCCGGCTGGTCATCGTTGACGCGAACGACGGCAAGAAACTCCTTGAACTGAAAACGAAACAGGCTTTTTCTGGCGGACCGGGGCTGGATGAAACCCGTCTCTACATGGGTACCATCGATGGCCGTGTTATCGCCTATGACCGCGAAAGCGGGGCGGAGCTGTGGAACGCACAGGTGTCCTCCGAGGTGCTGTCGCCACCGGCCTCGGCCGACGGCATCGTGGTGGTGCGTTGCATCGACGGCCGGGTTTTCGGTCTCGATCAGGTTAGCGGCCGCCGGGTCTGGATTTACGATCACAGCGTGCCGCTGCTCACCCTGCGTGGAAATGCCAATCTGCTGGTTCGCGCCGGTATTGCCTTTGTCGGTTACGACGACGGCAGCCTGGTCAGTTTGCGCGTGGCGGACGGCAGCGTGGTCTGGAACCAGACCGTCGTCTCGCAGGATGGCCGCACCGAACTTGACCGCCTGTCGGACATTGGCACGCAAATGGTGATCGTGGCATCCGACCTGATCGTTTCCAGTTACAAAAACCGCCTGGTTTCCCTGGCTGCCGATTCCGGGCGCCTGCTGTGGTTCAAGGACATTTCCTCCGCAGGTGGTGTCGTGGTCGACCGCACCAAGTTGGCCATCAGCGACAAGGATGACGATTTGTGGATGCTCGACCGGCGCAACGGTTCGACCACCTGGAAACTGGACCGGCTCAGTAACCGCGGCCTGACCCGGCCGGCCTTTTACGGGAATTACGTGGTGGTAGGCGACATGGAGGGCTACCTGCACTGGCTCGATGCCGATATCGGTTCTTTCGTTGCACGCGTGCGGGCCGGGAAAAAGGGTTTTGCCGCAGCACCATTCAGTATCGGCACCACGCTTTACGTTCTGACCAGCAAGGGCGACCTGGTCGCGTACCGCGCGGGCGCGGCGATCTGAGCGGGGCGAATTCTCCGTGCTTCCAGTAGTCGCCATCGTCGGCAGGCCGAACGTCGGCAAGTCGACCCTGTTCAACGGCCTGACGCGAACCCGTGATGCCCTGGTAGCCGATATGCCGGGCGTGACCCGGGACCGCCAATACGGCATTTCCCGCGTGGGCAGCCGCCCCTGCCTGCTGGTCGATACCGGCGGGCTCGTCACCAATGCCGAGGGCATCGACTACCTGACGGCACAACAGGTCCTGCAGGCTATTGACGAGGCCAACACGGTCCTGTTCGTTGTCAGTGCCCGCGACGGCCTGACGGCAGATGATGAGCGGATCGCGGCCCGGCTGCGAAAAGAATCCTGCGAGGTCATCGTGGTGGCCAACAAGATGGACGGGCTGGACGAGGATACCGCGCTGGCGGACTTTGCCAGCCTGGGCATGGGTGAGCCATTGCCCGTTACCGCCTCGCACCGGCGTGGGCTGGAAGGCATGATGCTAGCGGCCGTCGCGACTTTGCCTGTGCTGGAAGAGGCGGAAGAGGAAGCCGAAGACGAGGACGTTCTCAGGCTGGCCGTGGTGGGGCGCCCCAACGTGGGCAAGTCCACCCTGATCAACCGCCTGCTCGGAGAGGAGCGCTTGCTGGCGTTCGACCAGCCCGGAACCACCCGGGACACCATCAGGACACCCCTGGAAAGGGATGGGCGCAAATACGAATTGATCGATACCGCGGGAGTACGGCGGCGTTCCAAAGTCACCGAAGTCATTGAAAAATTCAGCGTCATCAAGGCATTGCAGGCAATCGACCGTGCCCACGTCGTGGTCCTCATGCTGGACGCGCGGGAAGGATTGACCGACCAGGATACAACCCTGCTCGGACACATCCTCAACCAGGGCAGGGCGCTGGTGATCGCGCTGAACAAGTGGGACGGCCTGGACAAGGACCACCGTGACCGTGTCAAACATGAACTCGACCGCAAACTGGCTTATGTCGACTGGGCGCAACGCGTCACGACGTCTGCACTGCACGGTTCGGGGATCCAGGAACTGTTGAACGCGGTAAACCGTGCTTTTGCCAGCGCCACCCGCGACTTCAGCACGCCGGAGCTGACGCGCGTTCTGAAAGACGCTTTCGACGGGCACCAGCCACCGATGAAGCAGGGCCGGACGGCGAAACTGCGGTACGCCCATTCCGGTGGTAAGCTGCCGCCGCGAATCGTGATTCACGGCAGCCGCACCGATACCATTCCCGATGCTTACCGGCGTTACCTGGTGAACTGTTTCATCCGGCATTTCAAACTACGCGGCACGCCGGTGTTTCTGTCGTTCCGCAACAGCGACAATCCTTACAAGGACCGCAAGAACAAGCTCACGCGGCGACAAATGGACAAGCGCAAGCGGCTGAAGAAGTTCACCGGCCGAAAATCCCGCAAATAATCCATGGCTACGTCACCGTCCTTTCCGCTCGAAATTTCGGTAACGGACGCCCGGCACGCGCTGGAAGAAGGCATTCCCCTGGTGGACCTGCGCACGGATGCCGAGCGGCAGGCCGGAATGGCGGCCGGTTCCATCACCATGACCTCAAACGAGGTGCAGGCCCGCTGCATAGAAAACCCCGACTGGCGTTTCAACCTGCTGTGCGCCGGTGGCGCCCGTTCGCTGATTCTCGCGGCCACGCTCAGGCGCCAGGGCCGGGGGCTCGCCGCCAGCGTGGCGGGCGGCTTCGACCGCTGGCTGGCCGCGGGCTTGCCGGTGGAGCATGCTTCGAACATGGGCGCGGAACAGCAGGAACGCTACGCCCGGCACATGGTCATGTCACAGGTCGGGCCCGCAGGGCAGGAGAGGCTGCTGCGGTCACGGGTTTTGCTGGTGGGCCTGGGCGGGCTGAACTCGCCGGCTGCCCTGTACCTGGCGGCTGCGGGGGTTGGAACGCTCGGCCTGGCAGACCACGACCGGGTTGAACGCAGTAACCTGCAACGGCAGATTTTGCACGGTGAAAGTTCCATTGGACAGAGCAAGACGGCGTCGGCCCGGCAACGGCTCAAGGAACTCAACCCCGACGTGCAGACCGTGGTCGTGGAGCAACGCCTGGACGCAAACAATGCAGCCTGGCTGGTACGTGACTGGGACGTGATTGTAGACGGCACCGATAACTACCCGGCGCGGTACGCCCTGAACGAGGCCTGCGTACAGGCGGAGAAGCCGCTGGTATATGGTGCCGTCATGGCTTTCCAGGGTCAGGTCTCGGTATTCTGGCCGGCCGGCAAACCGGGGAGCGCGCCGTGCCTGCACTGCCTGCTGCCCGAATCCGCCAATACCGTTGAGGCCCCGTCCTGTGCCGAAGCCGGTGTTCTCGGCGTGATGCCTGGCATCGTCGGGACCCTGCAAGCCACGGAAACCTTGAAACTCCTGCTTGGCGTCGGTGACCCCCTTATCGGTCAACTCCTGATGATCGACGCCCTGACCATGGATTTCCACAAAACCCGGATCAAGCCCTCAGATACCTGTCCGGTTTGCGCTTGAGGCTATTGCGGTCTCGGAGTGCTAAACCCGGTCGTGGTGATGTATACCCCCTTTCTGGGGACGTTCCCTTGCGGGTACATCCCTGTATCACTCCGCCGAGAACATCGTGTTCTCGGAGGCCCCAGAAAGGGGGTAAACACCACCACAACCTGGACTCAGGCGGATTCGGGAAACACGGTGCTTATGTACTCGCGGGTGGCGCAGCCGGTTTTCGGCGCAGGCGAAAGAAGGGAAGCGAGACTCTACATGTTTGCGGTTGGCGCCAGCCAGAAGCAAACTCCTTAATGCCGATGAGCGCAGCCGCCTTCCATCGCGAAGCGATGGGAGCAGGGAAGCGAATCGCTATAAACACCACGCCGACACGTTGCGCTCAATCTGGTGCCGCAGCCCCGGGTCGTCGGGTTCGACGATCGACGGCCAGTGTTGCAGCAACTGTCCTTCGCGCCCAAACAGGTACTTGTAGAAATTGCCCTGGGGCATGATTTCGTTGGTATATTCTTCCCGCATTTCGATAAACAAGGGGTGGGCGCCGCGGCCGATAATGGCTTGTTTTTCGGTTACCGGGAAATTTACGCCGTGGTTCTCCCAGTAGTAGGTGTCGAGGTCCTGGCCGTCGAGCGGTTCTTTTTCACCGAACTCATTGCAAGGGATTCCCAAAACGATAAGGCCTGACGGCATGTATTCCTGGTATAGCGCCTGCAACTTGCGCAACTGGGGTGCAAACTGGCTTTCCGAGGCCGTATTGACGAGCAGAATGGGTTGACTCGTCCAGCGTTCCAGCGACAGGCTGGCGCCCTGGATTGATCTGAACCTGAACTCGTGAATATGCATCACAATTCCCTCCCTGTTTGCCCTAAAATACCTCGGATCAAGTTTAACAGGAAGCCCCGGACTCTGAATCCGAAACCGAGATCATGTCTGAAAACCAAGCAAACGCAAGAATCCTGGACGGGAACGAAGTCAGCGCGGCCATCATTGGCAAGGTGCGCGAATCCATCGACGCACACGTCTCCGCGGGTGGGCGCCGGCCTGGCCTGGCGGTCGTTCTGGTCGGTGATGACCCGGCGTCATCCATATACGTGCGGGCCAAGCGCAAGGACTGCGAACGTTCCGGCATCCTCGCCCGTGATTTCGACCTGGATGCTTCGACCTCCCAGGCCGAGTTGCTGGCCCTGATCGACCGGCTTAACGCGGACCCGGAGGTAGACGGTATCCTGGTGCAACTCCCGCTACCGGGCCACATCGAGGAAAACGCGGTGACCAACCGGATCCGGTCCGACAAGGACGTGGACGGTTTTCATGCATTCAACGTGGGTAAGCTGGCCTTGCGCCAACCCGGGTTGCGGCCATGCACGCCACGCGGCGTGATGGCCCTGCTGCACTATTACGGCATTGCCAATATGTCGATGCACGCGGTGATCGTCGGCGCTTCCAATATCGTGGGCCGGCCGATGGCGCTGGAGTTGCTGGTCTACGGGTCGACAGTCACCGTGACGCACCGTTTTACCCAGGACCTGGAGAAACACGTGCGATCTGCCGAGTTGCTGATCAGCGCGATCGGCAAACC
>JAZBOH010000242.1:0-30315 GCA_036351055.1 Lysobacterales bacterium | reverse complement strand
GTGTGCTTGACGTGGTGGTAGGCCTGCGAGAGAAAGGCCACGTAATCTGGCAGGGTGATTTTTCCCTGCAGTGCGTTCACGATGATCGGCGCGGACAGCAGCTGCGCGCGCTCCGCCCGGGTTTCTTCTTGCAATGTTTCGAAAAAGCTCACGGTTGTATCCTGTGATTTATGAATAAAGGGATTCGATGGCCGGCTGGAAGCGGCTTTCGATGGCCTGCCGCCTTGGCCTGCCGTTATCGGTCAGCAACTGGTCCAGCGCCGCCAGCGGTTGCGGCAGGCGGTACCAGTTTTTCACCTGCGCGTAATCGGGCAGGCGGGCATTGGTCTGCTCCACGAATTGGCGGATCGTTTCTTCATTGGCCGCCGGGTCGCGCGGCGAGACCAGGGCCACGCAGTACGGCCTGCCCTCGCCGAAAACAACACAGTCCGACAGCATGGGATGGGCGAGCATTTCGCTTTCCACCCATTCCGGGTTGATGTTCCGGCCAAAACTGGAGATCAGGAGGTTTTTGCTGCGGCCACCGATGCGCAGGAATCCTTCGGCGCTGATGGTGCCCAGGTCGCCGCTGTAAATGCGGTCCTGCCCCCAGCTTTCCGGTTCGTCCAGGTAGCCGAGCATGGCGTTTCCACCGATCACGATTTCACCATTTTCCACGTGCACGTCCAGGTGGCCAAGCGGCCGCCCGCTGCTTTCGTGGTCGTGGTCGCCCGGGGTATTCAGGCTCACTACCGAGGCGCACTCCGACAGGCCATAACCCTCGAAAGCGGGAATGCCCAGTTCATGCGCTCGCCGGACCAGGCCGGGGGAAACCCGTCCGCCACCCACCGCGGCAAATTTCAGTGTTTCCGGCGGCTGCCAGCCGGCCTCGGCCGCGGCCACCAGCATCAGCAGCAACTGCGGTGTCAGGATGATGCTGTCGGGCATGTAACGGCTGATGGTTTGCACGAAAACCCGCGAATCCAGCGCTGAACTGCCCTGGAAACCGATTTCCGCCAGCGGCGGCACGATGATTTCGCCGCCAGCAAGAAGCGGTGTGTAAACACCGGCCAGGTTTTCCAGCAGCGTGCTCAACGGCAACAGGCACAGGTGACGAGGCCTTTCCAGGCCGACGGCGTCGCGCAAGGCTTGTGCCTGCCGCACGATCTGCTCGTTGCTGAGGCATACACCCTTGGGCTTGCCGGTCGAGCCGGAGGTGAAGGTGATTTTACCGGTGCCCGGCGGCAGTTCGACGGCCTGCAAACCCGGCTCGAGCAGCAGGAGCTCCAGGCCGCCTGTTATCTTTTCGTGGCGGGCCCGGACCTGCCCCGGCAGCAAGGCGTCCCATTGCAGCGAACCCTTGCAGATAAGCGCGTCTGGCCGGACACTTTCCAGCACGTGTTGCAACTGGCTCTCGGAGAAAAAGGTTGGCAGCGGCACCAGGCAGACCGAGGCCGCCTGGCAAGCCATGTCGGCCACTACCCAGTCCAGGCCGTTATCGGCGTGCAGGGCCAGGCGTTCGATGTTCAGTTCACGCAGTATTCTGGCCAGGTGGGTGTAACGCGCATGCAGTTCACCGGCCGTGAGGCCGTTGTTTCCATCGCGGGCAACAACCTGGTCGCTGCCATGGCTGGATTCAAGCAGCAAAGGCATGGGTTCCAACGGTTGACTCCGCCTGGTCGATCGCACGGGACAGCTCGGCGATCGTGTCACTGTAGAGCGACAACATGCCGGAAAACAGCCTGACATGGCTCAAGCGGGCCATGCCGGTGCCAACGTGGCCAGCCACGACCATCGGGCGCTGATCGTAATAGGAACCCCAGTCTTCCAGCTCGGACTCGCTGAGCGTGGACGTATCGGCCTGGCCCAGCACATGCAACTCGATGCCCAGAGCTTCCAGCGATTTGCGAACCACCGGCGTGGCCGTGAACACGACCCAGTCGAAACGGGTCTGGGCCAGGATGGCGGTCGTCAGCAGGAACAGTAGCTGGCTGGAACCCCTGCGGGTCGCAACCAGGTTGCCGATTTCGGTAATGCGACCACGCGGCGCGAATCGGGAAGTCGCGGTTTCAATGGCCTGTTCAACCGGCTGCGACAGGTAGCGTTCCAGGAACAGCGGCTGGCCGGCAGCCGGGCGCAGGCCCATGGCGGCGGAAGTGTGACCATGGCAGTTCATGGTCAGCAGCGAGGGCATGAAGTCATGGATATGCGCCTGGTGTACTTCCAGGAAGTGGTCGGCGATGTACTGCTCGACCTGGACACGGTCAGGCGCGGAATCGGTATGCAGCTTGAATACGGGCTCCGGCGTTAACAGCGAGGTCAAACGGCGCAGGGCCCTGGCGCTGCGGGCTTCGTCGAGACTGATGCTGATTCCAGGCATGTTTCCATCCATTTGGTTCTTGAATGGTGCACATTCTGGACCCGGTTTCTTAAGAGAGTCTTAAGGGGAAAATTTTTGTAGGAGCGAGCCTTGCTCGCTCCTACAGTGCCTTCGGCTTCTTGGCCAGTTTGCGCTGCAGGGTTCGGCGGTACATGCCGAGGCTGCGGGCGGTGGCGGAAATGTTGCCGTCGTTTTCCTGCAGGACTTTCTGGATATGCTCCCACTCCAGGCGTTCGACCGACATCGGGCTGTAATCCGGGTCCGGCAGGGCGGCAGGATCTTTTTCACCCAACGCCGAGATGACTTCATCCACCTTGACGGGTTTTGCGAGGTAGTTGGCAGCGCCACGCTTGATGGCGGTAACGGCCGTGGTGACGCTGGCATAACCGGTCAGCACCACGATGGTCATTTCGGCATTGACCCGGATAAGCTCGGGGATCAGGTCGAGGCCCGAGCTCTGTTCCAGCTTCAGGTCGACCAGGGCAAATTCAGGTAGTGAGGAACGGGCGGCTTCAAGCGCTTCTTCGGCGGTGGCGGCGGGCAGCACTGCGAATCCGCGGCGCGTGAGTGCCCGGCCCATGACCTGGAGGAAGGCCTGGTCGTCGTCGACCAGGAGGAGTTTTCGAGGGGGCTGGCTCATTGGGTTTATTTTAGCTTTATCACGGCGTTTGTTCGCGGCTCCAGCTAGCGTTCCGCTGCCCCCTGGTAAACTGCCGGTAAGCGGATCTCGAGCCTGGTGCCGCCGCCTTCGCGGTCGAGTAGCGTGACTTCGCCATCCAGGCGTTCTATGGAGGCGCTGCTGATCAATACGCCCAGGCCCAGGCCACCGTCTTTGCGGCTGACAAAGCGCCGCCCCAGGGCCTCGGCGATATCGCCCGGGATGCCTGTGCCGCGGTCTTCGATCACGATCAGCGCCTTGTCACCCTCGCCCTTCGCTGCCAGAGACACATCGGCGGGACTGGCGTCGGCGGCGTTGTGCAGGAAATTCAGCAGGGCATGCTGCAGGCTCTGGTCGTATTCGATCCGGATGTTTTCGGCATCGTCCGGGCAAGACACTTCCAGCGTCACTTCGGGCCGCGCGATGTGCCACTTTTCGACCAGGCCGTCGACCAGGCGCTGCAGGCTGCTCACCTGGCGGTCGGTGACGTGGGCGGCTGTCGAGACCAGTTCACCCAGGATGGCGTCGCAGCGGTCCAGTTGCTGTTGCATCAGTTGCAGGTCCGCGGCCAGTTCCGGGTGTTCGCTCTTCATTTCGTCCGTCAGCACGGTCATCGTCGCCAGCGGTGTGCGCAGTTCGTGCGCGGTTCCGGCCGCGATGCCGGCCACGCTGATGATCTGCTCGTCGCGCATGCCTGCTTCGCGAACATTCACCATGGCAGCTTCCTGCACGCGCATCGAGCGCGCCATGCGCACCACGAACCAGGCGATCAGCACCGCGCTGAATACAAAGTTGATCCACATGCCGGTCATGTGCGCGCTCATACCCGCGTGGGCGGCCATGCCGAACAGTTCGAAGGGCTGGTGGAAAAAAAACAGCAGCGTGTAGCAGGCCACGGCGAGCAGGGCGATGGTCCAGGTGTAGCGGGCGCTCAGAACCGCTGCACTGATGATAAGCGGGATCAGGTAGTAGCTGACCAGCGGGTTGGAAGAGCCGCCAGTCAGGTAGAGGATTCCGGTCAGGAAAACGATGTCGAGCAGCAGGTTGGCGAAGAACTCGGTTTCGCTCACCGGCCAGCGCAGCCACAGGCGGTACAGCAGCGCCACGTTGAGCAGGCCCATTAGCAGCAGCAGGCTCCACAGCATCGTCCAGGGCAGTTGGTAGTCGCTGAAATCGCGCAGCCAGGTCAGCGCCGAGATAAGAACGACGATCAGGATACTGCGGATCAGCCAGAGCCTGAGCAGATTCTGCCTGGAGGGTCCTGCTGATTTTCCGGTTTCACCAAGTGGCATTGAGTTTCAGGTAGAAATTCCTTCCCATGCTCACCATCCTGGCGCCCACGGGTATGTCGCTTTCCCGAACCCTGTTATAGCCCCCCAGGTGATCCCGGTAAACCTTGTCGAACACATTTTCCACGCCCAGGCCGATATTGAACGTGCCATTCAACTGCACGGCGGCCCTCAGGTTGAGAATGCCCCAACCGGCGGTTTCCTGTTCATTGTTGTAGTCCGCGACCTCGTCCTGGCTGGCCGCGGCGACGCTCTCGGCGGATACGAACCAGCGCTCACGCACGTACATCAGTTCAATCACCGAGGTCAGCGGCGCGATGCGGTACAGGTTGTCTTTCTCATCGCTGCGCTTGCCGCGCACGTAGCTGAAGGTGCCGCGCAACTGGAGGGCCTCGGCGATCTGCCACTCGTAACCCATGTCGAAGCCGTACAGTTCGGCGTCGACGTTGGCGTACTGCAGGGGCGGCTGTCCAGTGGACATCATCGCGAACATGTTGGCCGTCCTGTTGGTGGACGGCGTGCCCTGGATAAAGTCGCTGATGTCACGGTAGTAGATTTCGGGTGTCAGCCGGAAGACGCCATTGTCCCAGTCGATTCCGGCGGTGATCTCGACGCTGGTTTCGGGCTTCAGGTCGATGTCGCCGATATAGGTCCAGCCGTCCGCCAGGCCCGCGGTGGCCGTCATCGGCAGCCACAGGTAACGTTCCTGGTAGCTTGGCGAACGCACTTTGCGGCCCAGGCCCAGGTTGAGGCGGGTGTTTTCACCCAGGTTGCGGCTGGCCTTGAGCAGCCCCGTCCACTGGTTGTCGGTTTTCCGGCGGTCGGCCGCGTTGAACTCGGCCGCCAGTTTGTCCAGCCGTTCCTGTTGCACGTACATCGGGCTCATCGGCGGGATGGCCAGGTTTCCGCTGACTTCACCGGCGTCCATTTCGACCCGGTTGTAGCGCGCGCCCGCTTCGAGGGCCCAGTCGGCGGCGGCCCAGGTGACGGTGCCAAACAGGCCAAAACGGTCGCGCTCGACATCTTTGAAGTTATCGATGTAAAACGCTTCGTTGCTCGGGTCCGCGACGGGGTGGTCATGGGATTCCCACTTGCCGTCGAAACCGAACTCCCACTGCACGCTATCCTTGTCCAGCAGCCAGGAGAGTTTCATCGCATCGGTATCGCCCAGCGGTGCCGATTCACGGTAGGTCGGCCTGCCCTTGTTGTTCAGCGGCACCGGGCGCAGGGTGAAGTTGTCCATGATGTGGTCGACACTCAGGGTATCGGCGCTGAAACCCAGCACACCGGGGCCCAGTGGCGTATTCAGCTCGAAGCTGTACTGCTCGGAATCGAGGTAGCGCATATCCATCGGCAAGGCCGGCGTTCCTGCGTTACCGGTGCGGTTGATCACCGCCCGCAGGGCAATATCGGCCTGCCCAAAACGGTGCCCATAGCCGAGGCGGTAGTGGGCGCGATCGTATTCCGTGGCCGCTGCCGTGCCGCCATCGAATTCGTAGTCGTCGCCGCGGTCCACGCTGGCGGCCACGTCGAGCCAGTTGCTGTCGTTGTGCATGCCGGCAAATGCGGATGCGTTCCAGGCCGAAGCGTTGCTGCCGTAGCCGGCGGCGGCATTGCCGTAGGCGCTCCATTTTTCATCGCTGGAAAAACCGCCGCTGCGGGAGCGGATCTCGATGCTGTTACCGAGGCCTTCCTGCACCGTCTTCACCGAGGCCAGGCCGCGGTAGAGCGTGACGGACTCGGTCAGTGACTGTGGAATGGACGACAGCGGGGTGTCCATCCAGTTGGGGCAATCGGCGCTGTAACCGGCGCCATCCACCAGCACGTTGTTCTGCGCACCAAACAGGCCGCGGTACTGCGATATGCGGGTCAGCGGTCCGTTCGCATTGCGGTTGCCGCCCGGAAACATGCGCATCAGGTCGCTGTTGTCGAGGCCGGTATGCGCTACCTGGCTGGGCTGCAGTTCCATCTGGTCGTGGATACGAACGCCGGTCACCAATACGACTTCCAGGCCGGATTCGTCAACGGCTTCGCCGGCGGCTTCGGTTTGTGCAAACGCTGGGGTGGACAACAGGGAGAGCGCGAGAAATATTCCCGCAAATTCAGTAAGTTTCATATTCCATGCCGGTTGGTTCTTGTATGGGCACGATTTTACTGGCTGGCGGCAGCGCTGGGATGGGACAAAATGTCGCACCCCTCCAGTTGGAGCCGCGAAGAAAAAGCGGCCAAGATAAAAGGGGCCGGATACATTTTCTACCGTTAAACGTATCCGGCCCCTTTTATGGATGATCCAATGCGTTTACCGTGATTTCCTCTGAAAAGCGCTCCACCGCTATGTTTAGTGAACTTCGGCGGACGCCGCTTGAGGCCTTTTTGAAATGGGGCCGGATACAATTTTTGCCGTTTAATGTATCCGGCCCCTTTTTTTGGCGACTGGTTTTTCCTTCTAAACCCGGCCATATGGACTGCCTGTAACCGCGATAAGTGACGGATTTCCGCAAGCAACTACCCAAGTCCAGGTCGTGGTGGTGTATACCCACTTTCCGAGGTGTTTGAAAGAAGGACCTTTCAAGACAAGCGTCACACGGATGCGCGCGCCAGCGTGAGCACAGGCAACGAAACAGGTACGGTTTCCCAGCGTAGGCAGCGAGGCGGGAACGGTTTTCAGCGCAGTTGAAAGAAGAGCCTGCTGAGCGCCGTTGCGCGTAGGCGAAGAAGTGCCTGTTGAGTGCCGTCGAGCGTGCCCCCGGAAAGGGGGTGTACGATGCCGCGACCGGGCTCAGAACTCAGTGATCGTTCCCAGCAGAATCAAAGGCCTTTGGCAGCAGTGTTAACTGCGGTGATCAGGGCGCGGCCCTTGTTCATGGTTTCTTCCCACTCCGTTTCGGGGTCGGAATCGGCCACGATGCCGGCGCCGGCTTGCACGTGCAACTGGCCGTCCTTGATGACGGCGGTGCGGATGGCAATGGCCAGGTCGGTGTCGTCGTACCAGTTGATGTAGCCGACCGCGCCGGCGTACACGTTGCGGCGCACGGGTTCGAGTTCGTTGATGATCTCCATCGCACGGATTTTTGGCGCCCCGGACAGGGTGCCGGCCGGAAAAGAAGAGCGGATGGCGTCGGTGGCGGTCAGGCCGTCCGCCAGTCTGCCGTCTACCTGCGAAACAATATGCATCACGTGCGAGTAGCGTTCGATAACCATCATGTCGGAGACCTTGACGGTGCCGGTCCTGGCGACGCGGCCCACGTCGTTTCTGCCCAGGTCGATAAGCATCAGGTGCTCCGCGCATTCCTTGGGGTCGGCCAGCAGTTCTTCTTCCAGGCGCTTGTCTTCAGCCGGGGAATCACCGCGGTGGCGAGTGCCGGCAATCGGGCGCAGTGTGACCTGGCGCTTCTGCACACGTACCAGCACCTCGGGCGAGGAACCGACGATCTGGGTATCGCCCAGGTCGATGAAGTACATGTACGGTGACGGATTCAGTGCGCGCAGCGCACGGTAGACATTGAGCGGACGCGCGTCGAAGGGCACGCTCATGCGCTGCGACAACACGACTTGGAAAATATCGCCGGAAAGAATGTATTCCTTGCTTTTGCGCACCGCTTCCATGTATTCACTGCGGCTGAAACCGTAAGTGAAATCTTTCTCGGATACCGGTGTGCGCGAAACGGAACCCTCGCCATAACCCGGGCTGCCGCAACGCAGGCGGTAGACCAGGCGGTCAAGGCGCCGCTGGGCGGTATCCCAGGCACCCGGCTTCTGGGGGTCGACGTTGACGATCAGGAACAGCTTGCCCGCCAGGTTGTCCAGTACCGCGACTTCCTCGGACAGCAAGAGCACCATTTCCGGGGTCTCCAGCTGGTCGTGTTTTTCCTCGTCTTTCAGGCGCTCTTCGAAGTGCTGAACGATTTCATAGCCGAAGTAGCCAACCAGGCCGCCGGTGAAAACCGGCAGTTCATCGATGCGCGCGGCATTGAACTGTTTTTGCAGGCGGGAAACGAATTTCAGCGGGTCGTCCACTTCCTCGCGGCCGATCTCGGCACCGTCCTCGAAGGCAGTCACGATGTTACCGTTGAGTACGTAGCGGCGGGCACAAGGCAAGCCGATAATGGAGAAACGGCCCCAGGTCTCTCCGCCCTCGACGGATTCCAGCAGGTAGGCGTCCGGGCCGTCAGCCAGTTTCAGGTACACCGACAGTGGCGTGTCGAGGTCCGCCAGCACGGAGCGGTATACGGGAACGCGGTTATGACCCCGTTCCTTGAGTTTTTCGAATACGTCCCTGTCCACGTTTATCCAGCTGTCTGATAGGCGAATCGCTGATTCTAGCAGGGGTGGGCAGATTTACCCACTGTAAGAACGATGCCCGCTCCTATAGGGGAAGGCTGATACGGAACTCCACGCCGCCATCAGCTGGCAGGTTCCGGGTTGTCACCTTGCCGCCGTGGGCGGCGGCGACCAGGCGCACGATGTACAGACCGAGGCCGAGGTGGGGGCCGGCGCCGCGCTTGTCGCGCAGGGAGACCAGCGAGTCGAACAGGCGCTCCTGCAGTTCATCGGGAAGGCGGCTGCCCGTGTTGCGGACGACCAGGTCAAGGCAGCCATCGCCGGGCTCCACGGCGATCGTGACTTCGTCTTCTTCGCCGCTCAACGACAGCGCGTTGTCGACCAGCTTGTCCAGCGCCTGGGCCAGCAAGTCGGGCGCGCATTTCAGTTGCAGCTCCGCCTGCGGGACGCGGACTTCCAGCCGCCGGCCTTCATGCACGGCGCGATAGCCTTCCGCGCAACCCATCACCAGTTGTCCCAGGTCGACCTCGTCCCACTCCGCACCCTCGATCGATGCTTCCAGGCGGCTGGCTTCGCTCATCGCGCGCACGATGGCGGCCTGGCGGTCGACACCTTCCCGGGCGCGCTCGAGGAAGCGGCGGGTTTGCGGATCCAGGTCCCGGGCCGACAGGTTGTCCAGGGACGAGCGCGTGATCGCCAGCGGGGTCTTGAGTTCGTGTGACAGCTTGCTGGCCAGGGTTTGCAGGTACTGGCCGTACCCGGTCACGGCACGCAGCAATTTCTCGTTGTTGCGGGCCAGTTCGCCCAGTTCGTCACGGTCATGCACCAGCGGCAGCGTGCCCGGTTCCGAGCGGTCTTCCATCGCCTCGCTGACGGCCCCGCTGAGCCGCTGCACGCGACGCGACAGGCGGGTTGCAAAGATCCACAGCCCCAGGGCCAGCAGCAGGGTCAGAGCCAGGGTGGTCAGCAGCAGGCGGCTGAGCGCCCGGTTGGTCATCAGCAGCAGGCCTTCGGACGTCGACTGCATCACGATGGCGCCGCGAACCCGACCCTGTAGCATCACCGGCACCGAGACCGTGTTCCAGACCACCGCCGTTTCCAGGTCCTGGGCCCAGGCGGACGATTCCTCGCCCCCCAGGGTCCGCTCGATCAACTCACCTTCGAAACGTACCGGGTTCTCGGGCCGTTCGTCCATCGGCTCCGGGTGCGAACCCGCCACCAGTCCGTACAGGGAGCGCTGCAGCCAGGTCGTGCGTTGCGTTCCCGCTTCGGCGGCGCCGGGGCCAGCGCCGGAATCCGCCAGCACCCAGCCTGCCGGATCGACCAGCCAGGTGCGCGAAGACGCCACTTCGGACCGTGCCAGCCAGTCCGAAACGTCCTGCCAGGGGGGCAGCAGATCGATCCACGCGGGTTGGGCCGGGTTTGACAGGGTGCCGGCGCTTCTTTCCACGGTTCCGCCGGCCGGGGTCAATTCTTCCACTGCAAAAGCAATATCGGTATCCCGGGCGGACAGCGGCAGGGCCAGTTCAACACGGTAACCGTTTTCGCGGTCCAGCCAGAAGCCCTCCATCTGCCCGGTCCCGCCGCGTTCGCTGCTGAGCTGCAGTGGTCCCGGCGCCTGTGGTTCGATCGTGTAACTGAACAGCCCGCGCGGGTCGCGTGCCAACAACCGGATACGCACCCGCGCTTCAGCCCGGGCCGCGGCGCGGAGGTCCATCAGCAGGTACAGGCTGCCGCGGTGGCTGCCGGCCATCACCCTGACCGTCAACTCCTGGCCCGAGGAGCCAAAAACCAGGCCCTGCTCGGCATGGGGCCAGTCGTCGTTGTAACCGTCCAACGCCGGCAAGCGGCCAAGCGGACGAACCGGCAGGTAGCGTTCCGGCAGGAACAGCAACTGTGTCTGGAAGCCGACGGGGATCACGCCGACCATGGTGCGCGCCGAGGCCATCAGGGTTTCTTCCTGGGCCTCGCGCAGGAAACCTTCAAGCTCCTGCAGCAGTTTCCATGCAGACCACGGCAACAGCAGGGTCAGCAGGGACAGGGCCAGCAGCTTGGTGCGCAGCTTCATCCCTTTGAATGTTCTGGCTTCCAGCGGTAACCGGCGCCGTAGACAGTATCCAGGCGGTCAAAGCCGGGGTCGGCCTGGACAAACTTGCGGCGGATGCGCTTGACGTGGCTGGTGATGGTCTGGTCGTCCACCACCACGTTGGCGTCATCCATCAACTGCTGGCGGGAACGGACGTGACCGGGGTGGCGGATCAGCGAGTGAATGATCCAGAACTCGGTCACCGTCAACGGTATGTCCACGCCGTTCCAGCTGACCTCCATGCGCTCCAGCGAAAATTTCAGCGGACCGCGTTCCAGCACGGGTTCGTCGACCCGCCCCCCGGACAAGGCCTCGACCCGCCGGAACAGGGCGACGACGCGGGCCACGAGGTGCTGCAGGGAGATGTCCTTGGTCAGGTAGTCGTCAGCGCCCAGGCGCAGGCCGGAAATCACGTCCAGGTCGGAATCGCGCGCGGTGAGGAAAATGATCGGCAATCCTTTCGACATGCTGCGCAATTCGCGGCACAGTTCGAACCCACCCTCGACGTCGTCACCCAGGCCCACGTCGATGATGACCAGGTCCGGCAGGCGCCGGCTCAACGCCAGCAGCGCAGACTCGCGGTCACCGTAGCCGGATACCTGGTAGCCGTAGCGTTTCAGGGCGTCTTCGTAGTTGTGACGGATGGTGGCTTCGTCTTCGACGATGGCAATATGACGTGACATGCAAGTGCTTCCTTTGTAACCCGGTCGCGGTGCCCCATACCCCTTTCCAGGGCACGTTCGAGACGTCCCTGTGCACTATTCAGCTGTTCCCGACAGCTGGATGCCCTGGAAAGGGGTATGGGGCACCACTCCCTGGATTGTGTAACTCCATGCACATCATACGGGGTGGAGGGGTGGGAGTGAATCGACGGGAGACCGGCGGGGCGGGGGGCCATGAGATTGCCTTAATTCGTCCGGCTGTTTTGCACAGGTCGACACGCCGCGTGCACCTGGCGGCGGTTTAATGGCTGCATCGCAACGAGATACAGCACGGAGCCAAGCATGTCCAGGAACCCATCCATCCGCGACCGCCTCGAGTCAGAGGCGTGGAGTCACTACCCGGAGACGGCCCGGCGCATCGCCGGGAACCGTGCACCGCAGCACCGCAAACGGGCCCTGCGATGGGAGGACCGCATCTTGCTGATCATCTCGGCCGTGCTCCTGCTGCTGCTCCTGGTCCGTGCAGAAACCGTGCGGGCCGACGTGGACGAGTTCTGGGGCGTGGAATTCAGCAGCGGGCAAAGCAGCCTGCAGAGCGTTGCCCTCAATACGGAAATCCACGCGGAAATCACCGGGCTGGTCGCCCGCATCGATGTCACCCAGGAGTTTCGCAATAACGGCCGGGCCTGGGCCGAGGCCGTGTACCGCTTCCCCCTGCCGGAGGGCGCCGCGGTGGACCGCCTGGTGGTGGAAGTGGGTGACCGCCTGCTGGAAGGGGAAATCCGCGAGAAAGAGGAAGCACTGCGGCAATACCAGCAGGCCCTGAACTCGGGCCAGGTGGCATCGCTGGTCGAGCAGCAACGCGCCAACCAGTTCCAGACCCGGCTCGCCAATATCGCGGCGGACGAGATCATCCGCGTATCCATCAGTTTCCTGGCGCGGGTCGACTACCGGGACGGCGCCTTCAGCCTGCAGATTCCGATGACGTTTACCCCGCGCTGGTCAAGCGGTGACCGCGGTACCGGGCGCCTGCACCGCTTTATCAACGCAACCGACAGCGACGGGCATTACCTGACCCTCAACATAGAACTCAATTCCGGGATGCGCCTGGCCAGCCTGGAAAGCCGCTACCACGATATCGACATCCAGCCCACGGCAAACGGCTACCAGCTGTTCCTGGCCGACCCGAACACGCAGACCGACCGGGTGTTTGAACTCAGGTGGACACCGGAATTCGGCGCCGCAGCAGAATCCACCCTGATGAGCTGGGATGGCGGAGACGCCGTCTACGCCCTGCTGATGCTGGCCCCTCCCCTGCCCGAGGCGATCGAACCGCAGCCGCGCGAGGTGGTATTCGTGATCGACACGTCCGGTTCCATGCAGGGCACATCGATCGAGCAGGCTCAGGCCGCCCTGGAGCTGGGTCTTGCTTACCTCGGGCCAGAAGACCGTTTCAACCTGGTCGAATTCGACTCTGATGCAAAGGCGCTGTTCGATGAATCCGCCAACGTCGTGCCCTGGCGCCTGCAACAGGCGGCCGACTTCATTGCCAGCCTGGACGCTGACGGCGGCACCAACATGGCGCCCGCTTTCGACCTCGCGATGGGCCTGCCCAGGCAGGACGGACTGCTGCGGCAGATTGTTTTCATCACCGACGGCAGTGTCGGCAACGAACGGGAACTGCTGCTCGAGATCGGTGAACGGCTGGGTGACAGCAGGCTGTTCACGGTTTCCATCGGCTCGGCGCCCAACTCCTGGTTCATGCGCAAGGCAGCCGGTGTCGGTCGCGGCAGCCACACGCACATCGGCCGCCTGGAGGACGTCGAGGTCAGCATGTCGTCGCTGTGGGGGCGCATCGAGAACCCGGCCATCCAGAACCTGTGCGTGGACTGGGGCATGGAAGCCGAGTTTTATCCGGAGATCATCCCCGACCTGTACGCCGGTGAACCGCTGTGGCTGTATGCCCGCCTGCCGCATGAACCGCGCGAGGTCATGCTCTGTGGTGAACTGGAAGGACGTTACTGGGAGAGTTCCGCCCGCCTGATGCCCGGCTCGGGCGGGGAAAGTATCTCCGCGTTGTGGGCGCGCAGCAAGATCGAGGCGCTGGAAGACAGCCGCCTGTTTGGCGTCGACGCCGACCTGGTGCGCGGACAGGTGGTCGACATCGCGCTGGCCTTCGGCCTGCTGACGCGCTACACCAGCCTGGTCGCCGTGGACAAAACACCCAGGCGGCCGGAGCAGGAGAACATCGAAACAAACGACGTACCCAACCTGTTACCGGCAGGCAGCAGTTTTGCTTCCGGTTTCTCGCAAACCGCAACCGCCTGGCCATTGCAGTTGCTCTTTTCCCTGATCAGTCTCCTCGTCGTCTTCGGCATGCTATTGCGCGCAACTCCCTCCCGGGCCAGGCCGGCCGCGGACGACCACTCGCCGGTTTCGGAAACTTCGCAGGCAGTGTCGTGACTGTAGGAGCGGCTTTAGCCGCGATTACAGAGACAAGAAAATCGCGGCTAAAGCCGCTCCCACGTCAGCCTGCAAACCGTTCCCCGCACCGGCTTTACGCGGCGGCGCTAATCGCCGCCGCTTTTTATTCTTTTGCACTGCTGCTCAACGCCGCCTGGATTCCGCTCAAGGCCGAACTGGCGCAGTGGCTGATCGAGCGCAGCTGGCAGCAGGTCCTGGACGGCGGAGCCTACACCCGCCCCTGGCCCTGGGCCGATACCCGTCCGGCGGCCGTGCTGGAGGTGCCCGGCCACGGAATCCGGCTGATGGTGCTGGAGGGCAATTCGGGTAGAAACCTCGCGTTCGGACCGGTGTTTACCGACGGCACAGCGGACTCTGGCGACATGGTGATCAGCGGTCACCGCGACACCCACTTTCGCTTTCTCGAGAACCTGGAACGCGGCGAGCGTTTGAAGCTGACCCGAAAGGATAGCGTCATATTGTTCGAAATAGTACAAATAGATATCGTCGACAGCCGTGCTACCCAGATGTTGCTCGACCCTGGCATGGACCGGGTCAGCCTGGTGACCTGCTATCCGTTCGATGACACGGTGGCGCGCGGCCCAATGCGTTACATCGTGACCGCATTGCCAGTCAACGAGCCCCCCAAAATGTCCACGGCCGGTCCAGGGAAGTGGGCCTCCCCTACGCGTTGGCCCTCATCTGGCTGATCGTATCCTCGTAGCTTTCGGAACCGAAGATGGCCGACCCGGCCACAAAGGTGTCGATACCGGCTGCAGAAATCTCGCCGATATTGCCGATTTTCACCCCGCCGTCGACCTCCAGGCGGATCTCCCTGCCGGTATCGTCGATCATCTGCCGTAGCTTTCTTGCCTTGTCCAGCACGTGCGGGATAAAGGACTGGCCGCCAAAGCCGGGGTTCACCGACATCAGCAGCACCATGTCGAGCTTTTCCAGGGTCCAGTGCAACTGCCCGAACGGCGTGGACGGGTTCAGCGCCAGGCCGGCCTTGCAACCGTTCTCGGTAATCAGCTGGATCGTGCGGTCCACGTGGCGGCTGGCTTCGGGATGAAAAGTGATCAGGCTGGCGCCGGCCTTTGCAAACTGGAGCACCAGGTCATCCACCGGTTCCACCATCAGGTGAACATCGATGGGCGCCTCGATACCGTAGTTGCGCAGTGCGCTGCAAATCATCGGCCCAAAGGTCAGGTTGGGCACGTAATGGTTGTCCATCACGTCGAAGTGAACCCAGTCGGCACCCGCATCGAGCACATCACGCACGTCGTCGCCCAGGCGTGCAAAATCAGCCGACAGGATGGACGGGGCAATTACCGTGGATTGTTTCATTTTGCCGCTCTCCGCTTTAATTAAGTTATTCTAATATAATTTAGGCCTGCCTGGAGGACTTTTTCGCGTCGACCCTACTTGAAGCCCCGGGTCTGCTTGATCTGGTCATAGGCCGTGTTGATTTCACGCACGCGCGTCTTGGCCATGTCCATCATTTCCTCGGGCAGGCCGCGGGATACCAGCTTGTCCGGGTGGTATTGGCTGACCAGTTTGCGGTAAGCCTTTTTTACCTCGGCATCACTGGCCGATTTTGTCAGGCCCAGCTTGGCGTAAGCCTGGTCCATGCTCTCCACGTGCCGCCCCGGGGCCTGCCGCCCTCCGGCCCGGTAATAAGCGCCGCCCGCAGCGCTGCGGGCATTCATCATGGCGGCAAACACGTTCCCCGGAATGCGCAACAGCCCGGCGACTTTTTGCAGGATGGCGGTTTCTTCGGGGCTGACCGAGCCGCTGGAGAAGGCCGCTTCGACCAGTATCTCGGTGAACATCTGGCGCAGGTCCTGGCGCACCACCGAGGCCTGCAGGAAGGGGTGCAGCACGGTTTCCATCTGGAAATCCGCCTGCTTGCCCTGGTTGAACAGCCTGATTGCCCGCTGCCGGTGCTCACCCGTGATGTTCATCTGCCGCATCAGGTCTTCAACCATGCGGATCTCGTTCGGGGTGATCTGGCCATCGGCCTTGCTGAGGTGGCCAAGACAGGCGAACAAGGCATCAAAAAACGCGTGCTGGGTCTTGTTGACTCCCACGAAACCGGCAATAAAGCGGTCCACCATGTGCCCCAGCAGAATACCGATCAACAGGCCGCTGATGCTGCCCTTGAACAGGCCTAGCACCCCGCCTACTATTTTGCCCCACCAATTCCGGGGAATTTTGAAATCGCCACCCGTGCTCACAAACATTCACAGCCTGTTAATCATCGCAGCCACGAAGTATATAATTGCCGCACACGCTGGAGCGAGCATTGCTCGCGAATTTATCTTCAAACGAACCCGAGAGCGCGCAAGCCGATGTCTTCCACCCCCACCTACCACGCCAGTCTGCTCACCCAGTACCCCCTGATCCACCAGGGCAAGGTACGTGACAGCTTCGCTATTGACGACGAGCACATGCTGATCGTCGCTTCCGACCGGCTTTCCGCCTTTGACGTGGTGATGAACGACCCGATACCGGGCAAGGGAGAAATCCTCACCCAGATCGCCAATTTCTGGTTTGAAAAGACCTCGCATATCGTGGCCAATCACCTCAGCGGCATCCCGGTGGCCGATGTCATCGACGATCCGGATGTGCTGGATATGCTTGAACGCCGCTCGGTCGTGGTCAAGCGGCTGCAGCCACTGCCGCTGGAAGCCGTCGTACGCGGCTACCTGATCGGCTCGGGCTGGAAAGACTACCAGGCCAGCGGTTCAGTTTGCGGAATTGCACTGCCCCCGGGGCTGCGCCAGGCCGACCGCTTGCCGGAGGTGATCTTCACCCCTTCCAGCAAGGCCCGTGCCGGCCAGCACGACGAGAACATCGACTTCGAGGCGATCGTTGAACTGGTGGGAGCGCCCATGGCGGAGCAGGTGCGGGACGTCAGCATCCGGGTATACCGTTTCGCGGTGGAACACGCGGCGCAGCGCGGCATCATTATCGCCGATACCAAGTTCGAGTTCGGTCTCGACCAGGACGGGAGCCTGGTGCTGATGGATGAAGTGCTGACGCCCGACTCGTCACGCTTCTGGCCGGAAGAATCCTACCGGCCCGACAGCAGCCCGCCGAGCTACGACAAGCAGTTCGTCAGGGATTACCTGGAAACGTTGGACTGGAACAAGCGCCCACCACCACCGCCGATCCCATCAGATGTAACGCAAGCGACCGCGGCAAAATACCGGGAAGCTTTCGAGCGCCTGACGGCTTAGGCCACCAACCGGCCCCGGTCGGGTAAGTCGAGCAAAGCGCAGGCAACGGAGCAAGTGCGATTTCGCCGAAGGCGAAAAAGCGCTTGAGGAGTGCCGTAGCGCGTGAGACTCCTTAATCCTCCTGGAGGGCCGCGTAGGCTTCGGCGCTCAACAGGCCTTCTAGCTCAGACGGATTGGAAAGCTGGATCTTGAACATCCAACCCTCACCAAAAGGATCGGTATTGACCAGTTCGGGTTCGTCTTCCAGAGCGCCGTTGGCCTCGATGACTTCCCCGGAAACCGGGGCGTAGGCATCGGAAGCCGCCTTGACGGACTCGACCACCGCGCAGGCTTCACCTTGCTCGTAGCTCATGCCCGGCTCCGGCAGTTCGACATAAACCATGTCACCCAACTGTGCCTGCGCGTGATCGGAGATGCCAACGACCGCCGTGCCATCACCCTGGTCGCGAACCCATTCGTGACTTTCCCTGTAAAGCCGGTCTGAACGAACTTCACTCATTTTGAATCTACCTCGGCTGAAATCTGTCTCGAATTTTAACACCGCGCGCAATGCGTTCCAGTGGAAAGTTTACGGTTGGTTGATCCGGGTTGGAGAAAGCTGGCTGGAGCGGTGAAAGCCGCGATGGGTTTTTGATTTTAGGTTGCGAAAAAATCGCGGCTCTCGCCGCTCCAACTAGTCCAGAATTCCCTCACAAATAGCGCCGTGTCGTGCGAAAGGCGGAATGACCAGCCGCGCCGGGAACAGCTTGCCGCGGATCTCCACTTCGCAGCTGCCGCTGGCATCAGCCGGCACCCTCGCCAGGGCGATGGCTCTCTCCAGCGTCGGTGAGAACGTGCCGCTGGTGGTCTGGCCATCGCCGCTTCGCGTGACAACGCGGTAGCCCGGGCGCAAGACGCCGCGACCTTCGAGCAAGATGCCGGCCAACCTGCGCTCCACGCCGTGTTCCAACTGCTGGGCCAGGGCATCGCGACCGATAAAACAGCGGTCATCCTTCATCGCCACCGTCCAGGCAAGCCCTGATTCCAGTGGTGTCACGTCCTCGTCCATGTCCTGGCCGTACAGGTGCATACCGGCTTCCAGGCGCAGCGTATCGCGGGCCGCCAGGCCGCATGGCTTGACACCCGCCTCAATCAAACGGCTCCAGAACTCCAGCGCCTCTTCGGCCGGCAGCAGTACTTCGTATCCATCCTCGCCGGTATAACCCGTGCGCGCGATGAAATAGCCGCCGCACAGGACCGCGCTGAATGACTTCATCGTGGCAATGTCTTCGACGACTTCCTTGGGCAGCAGGGAATGGACTTTTGCACGGGCATTCGGCCCCTGCACGGCAATCATGGCCAACTCAAAGTGCTCGGTCAGCGAAATGCTGAACGCCATGCCATTCTTCGCCAGCCAGGCCAGGCCCTTGTCACGGGTCGCCGCATTCACCACCAGGCGGTACCAGTGATCGTCCATGTAGTAGGCGATCAGGTCATCGATCACACCGCCGGACTCGTTCAGCATGCAACTGTAAAGCGCCCTGCCCGTCTCTTGCAGCCGGGCCACGTCGTTCGCCAGCAGGTAGGACAAAAAGTCCCGGGCCTGCGGCCCGCGGATGTCCACCACCGTCATGTGTGACACGTCGAACATGCCGGCGTCGGTGCGTACCGCCTTGTGCTCATCCATTTGCGAGCCGTAATTGATGGGCATGTTCCAGCCCACGAAGTCCACCATGCGGGCTCCCGCCTCGACATGGGCATCGTACAGGTGTGTTTTATGCATCAGCTTCTATCGCTTCAAATCCTGATTCCAATCGGCAGTTCGCGGATTCGCTTGCCGGTTGCCGCGAAGATGGCGTTGGCCAGGGCCGGGGCAAACGGCGGCACACCGGGCTCACCAACGCCGGAAGGCGCCAGGTGGCTGTCCACCAGGTGCACGTGCGTTTCGGGATCCATGCCAAACCGCACGAGCCGGGAATCGTTGAAGTTGCCCTGGTCCACGCGACCGTTACTCATGGTCAGCTTCCCATACCGCGCCAGGCTGAGACCGAACACGGCGGCGCCTTCCTGCTGCGCCTTCACACGGTCGACATTTACCACTTGGCCACAGTCGATGGCAAAATCCACTCGCGGTACACGCCAGGAGCCGTCTTCACCAACCGCCACTTCGATCACTGCCGCCGCGTAGGTGTCAAAACTGTACTGGGCGGCAATACCCAGGCCATGCCCGGCTGGCAGTTCCCTGCCCCAACCGGCTTTTTCTGCCACCAGTTCGATGACACCACGTAGACGACCGGTCTGGAAGGGATGACCTTCCTTGTTTTCCATGCCGAACCGGGCCAGGTCGATGGTGCGGTCCGGGCCGAGCAGTTCAAGCAGGTTTTCAACCGGGTCCAGGCCGCGGGCGTGCGCGATCTCATCGCTAAAGGCGTTGATCGCAAACGACTGGAATATCGTGCAAACCGAGCGCAGCCAGCCAATGCGCACTTTTGCATCAGCTTCACTCGCTTCGACACGAATGTTGTCGATCTCGTAAGGCAAGTTGATCACACCCTGGCCCAGTTCCAGCTTGGCCGGGGCCTTGGCGGCCGGGTTGAAGGTCGACATGATGCTGGGATAAGCCAGGCGATGGCGCCACGCGGTGACCTTGCCGCTCTCGTCCAGCCCGACGGACAAATGCTGGGCGCTTACGGTGTGGTAATAGCCATGGCGTACTTCGTCCTCACGACTCCACTGCACCAGTACCGGTGCACCCACTTCTTTTGACAGGAACAGGGCCTCGTTCACGTAGTCGCCCTTGCCCTTGCGGCCAAACGCGCTGCCCAGCAGGCTCATGTTGATGCGCACCTTGTCTTCCGGCAGACCGGAAATCGCGGTTGCCATGCCAACCAGGGATTGAGGGTCCTGGGTCGGCGCCCATACTTCGCAGAAGTCTGCCCTGACGTCGGCCATCGCAGCTGGCGGCTCCATCATCATGTGCCCCAGGTGCGGCGCGTAATACTCGGCTTCCAGGGTGCTTGCAGCCGAGGCCTGGGCTTCGTCGAAATTACCGTCGTTGCGCTGGTTCGCACCAGGCTGCCGGACGGCTTCGAGCAGTGCCTGTTTGAAACGGCCGGAGTCGTAATCGGCATTGGCGCCGTTGTCCCATTCAACGGACAGCAGGTCACGGGCTTTTAGCGCCGCCCAACTGTTGTCGGCAACCACGGCCACGCCGCCCAGGGCCTTGTATACGGCCGGCGGTTCCAGTGCCGGCAGCTCGACCACCGCCTGTACGCCCTTCACGGCCAGGGCCTTCGTAGCGTCGTAGGATTTGACCTTTCCAAAAACCACCGGCGGCCGCGCGATCGCTGCGAACTTCATGCCCGGAACGCGAATATCCGCACCGTATCGTGCCGTTCCGTGGGTCATCTCGTGCATATCAACGATCCTCATCGACTTGCCGATGTAGCGATATTGATCCGGGGTCTTCAGCGTAAGCTGGTCCGGTGTTGGCACGGGCAGTTGTGAAGCGACTGCCAGCAGTTCACGGAAATCGGCACTTTTGTCGCTGCCCTTGTGAACCACTTTATGTTGCTGCGCACTGCACTCTGAAACAGCGACGCCCCATTGCTGCGCAGCGGCCTGCTCAAGCAGGAGCCGCACACTTGCGCCGGCTTCACGCATCCGCTGGAAGAAACTGATCACGGACAGGGAACCGCCGGTACTTTGATCGCCGAACTTCTTGTCACCGGTAGCCTGTTCCACGACAACACGGTTCCAGTCGGCCTCCATCTCGTCGGCCACCACGGCTGGAAGGCTGGTCTTGATGCCCTGTCCCATTTCGCTACGGTGGGAGACGATGGTCACGGTGCCTTCTGCGTCGAAGCTGACGTACACGTCCGGGGTCCATGGGCCGGATATCGCCGGCGTTTCGGCCACCTGCTCCCGCTCCCCTTCCGAGCAGCCAAACAGCGAAACGCCAATGACCAGTACACTGCCGGCCTTGAGAAAATCGCGGCGGCTGACGCTGCGCGTATGGTTGAAAGCGGTAACTTCGGGGTTCACCGCCTTTGCGATCGCCTTCCGTTCAAAGGGCAATACCGGTACGGGATATTCCTGCGTGCTCATGAGGCACCTCCCGCAGCTGACTTGATCGCTTTTCGGATCCGGGAGTAGGTGCCACAACGGCAGATCACGCCTTGCATGGTGTCCTCGATCTGTTTGTCGTCAGGGCTCGGGTTTTGTGCCAGCAAGGAAGCGGCCTGCATGATTTGTCCCGGCTGGCAGTAACCGCACTGCGGGACGTCGTTCTCTGCCCATGCTACCTGTAGCGGGTGCATTTCGTTGGCGCCAAGGCCTTCGATCGTCGTGACCTCGGCCCCGTCCACGGCTGCCATGGTCATCACGCAGGAGCGCACGGCGCTGCCGTTCAGATGCACCGTGCAGGAGCCGCACAAGCCTTTCCCGCAACTGTACTTGGTTCCGGTCAGCGCCAGTTCGTCGCGCAGGTACCAGAGCAGCGGCATATCGCCGTCGCCGTCGAATTGGCGAGATTCGCCGTTTACCTTGAGTGTGATCATGTGGGTTTCCTATTCAGGCTTGCGGAATTTGAGCGTCATGCGGTTGGACTCGCCGATGGACATCATCTGCGCCCTGAGTTCAGGATCGCCCCGGCTGGTGTTCAAAACCGGCGGCAGGCGCCAGACCTTGTCTTCCGTGGAGGGCTGGTCCCGTTCGTTGGCATTGATGTCGATTGCACCGATAAACTCAAAACCGGCCGCTTCCATGTGGTCAACAACGAGTTGGTATTTCAGGTAGCCATTCTGGCCGGCGGCCCAGTCATCGGGCATATCCGGCCGCGCGTGGTGCTGCACGACACCAACCACGCCACCGGGTTTCAGCACGTCGTATGTATCCTGCATAGCCATCGTCAGGTACTGGCCGTCCGGCTCGAAACGGGCCAGGTTATGCAGGGCGCGGATGAACAGCACGGTGTCGGCGGTGCCTCTCATTTCTTCAGGCAAGTCGCCGAATACAAAAGCAGAAATCGCTGCGCCGTCTTCGATGCCCCAGTCGGCCGCGCCCGCCACCCAGTCCCGGGCCCAGTTTTCCTTGGCTTTCAACTGCTCGGCGCTGAAGAATCCGAACAGCGGAAACATGTCAGGAGAATAATCCACGCCGGCCAGGCTTCCCTCCGGCCCGAGGTAGGCGGCGAGAATTTTCGAGTACCAGCCACCGCCCGGCAGCGCCTCGACCACGACCGTTCCCGGTGCGACCTCGAAGAACTCCAGCGTTTCCCGCGGGTGCCGAAACGGGTAACGGGCCTGGCTTTCTTCTTCTTGCGCGGCCAGCACGGCCGACATTTTTTCGCTGTCAAAGTCAGCGGCGGACAGGCTGCCACTGAATGTAAAAAAGGCCATTAAAAGGCCTGGCAGGATATTTCTCATGAAGCTCCTCGCTAAGATGTTCCGGCGGTACACGTCCGGACATTATCTGGTGAATGTGCGCGCAGCGCAAAGCGGGCCGACGGGAAGATCTTTCAGCTGGCCGCTTAGTAGACCTGAGACTCCATCAGGATCAGCATCATCAGCAGCTCTGCGTTGCGCAGCATGGCTTCACCCTTGAAGCGCTCCTCGGCCTGGGAATTCATGATCTGCGCGGACTCGATACGGCGCCTGATCAGGTCCTCATCGACATCCTCGTCGAACATGCGCTGGTAGGCGTCGAGACGCCCACCGAGGTCCAGGATGGCCTGGTTGGTAATCTGCGACAGTTCTTCCTGGAACTTGTTGTATTCCATCATATTGCGTAAATAGACGGTCTGGCTGCGAAAAGCCGCCAGGCGCGCCGCGGCTTCCCGGGCATCGATGGACTCGGTATATTCGATGGTATCGGCAATGGAATTGCGGATGATGATCGCATCGGCAGCCAGTTCGTTGATGTCGACCATGCTGATCAGGATCGGGTTCTGGGTGGCGATGCGGGTCAGGCGCCGCTGGATTTCGGGCCCGTTTTCATGGGCAAAACGGAACACCTGGGCCGCGCCGCCCAGCAGGATTTCCTGGTCAACGATGCGAATCAGCGGGGTCACGTAGTCATCCAGTTCCAGGTCCATGGCAGGCGCTGCGCCGGCTTCCTGCATGTCGATCACGGGCTGGAGCATTTCTAGCATGGCCGGGTCGGTGCCACCGGTGATCAGCATCAGCAGGCTGAGCTGCCGGTACTGCTCTCCGGGCGTTTTTTCCTCGATGGTCTCGAAACTGATGGCGGCAAAGCCAACCGCCGGCAGGCTGAACAGAAGTAGGGTCATCAGGATTTGGCGCAGTCGCGGCATCTGTCAGTTCTCAGAACGTCAGTCGTTTCAGTTGGTTTTCCGATGCACTTCCGACATCTTTTCCGGCGCGAAATTCCCTGGTTCGTGGCCTACTTTCCGGTTCTTCAACCCGCAATACGCCATCCGGCAAACCATTGCTGAACGTGCCTTCCAGGTACAACGCACCCGCCTGGTTCGCATAACGGGTGATCATGCCGCCGGTGCCCGACGCCATTCCGTTCTCTGCCGCACCCAGGTATTCCACGGACTGGCCGGAATCATCCACGATCACCCCGTAACCACGCCCGTCGGCGCGGCCGTCCAGGCACTTCCCATACCAGCGGCCCTGTTGGCGGAAGCCTGGCTGGTCGAACAGGCAGTCGTCCTCGAACTGCCCCTGCAGCGACCGCACCCTTGCCTGGTAGAGGGTCAGGGTCTTGTTGCGGAACTCGGCAAAACCCAGCGCGGAAATCCGTTCTTTTGAGTCCAGCCACTCCATTTGCACCGAGATCTGGCGTTCCAGCGCCGGGGCGATCAGGGCCAGGAAGTTTTCCGACATCTCGGCCGAGTCGGCGCGCATTTCCATGGTGGAACTCATGGCCCACAGGGAGCCCAGCATCAATGCGCCGCTGAACCCCTGCATGGCCACGCCGCTGACCGCGCCGGACGCGCTGGCCGCGTAAATCGAACCAGCCAGCGCCAGGGCCGCAACAGCGGTGGTGACGTTTTGCTTGCGGGCCGCGACACGCCGGTCTTGCAGGAGCTTGTACTCACCCTGGATCATCTCCCGCATCTTGTTGCCATAGTCACCCATGTAAGCGCCATCAAACAGTCCAATGGCCTGTGCGGCGAGAAACTTGCGCTCAGCCTCGATCAGGGCCTCGGCCAGCTGCAGGCGGGCGCGGACGCTCTCGCCGCTGGACCGGGCCAGGAAGGCCACGGCCAGTTCTGGGTCAAATCGGTTCAGGGCCTGTTGCCGCGCAAAAAACGTGGCCCGGTCGTGGTCAACCGAATTGAGCAACAGCTTGACGTTGCTGCCCGCCCCGCGCACGAAAGCTTCGACAAAGGGGTCCTGGCTGTAATCTGAAACCAGGTTTTCCAGCAAATCGCCATTGAGGAGGATCTTTTCAACCGGGTAGGTTTCCACGGCCATCAGTTCACGGCGCGCTTCGTTCAGGCCCTTGCGTGGCACGGAGCGTTCATCGGGATTCCGGCTGCCCAGGAAGTGCACGAAGTCCAGCTCGCGCTGCCAGTCGGGCAGGCCGTAGGCAAACTTCTGTTGCAGGTCGTTCTGCACACCCGTTTCCGACAGCTCCCAGGACGAAGCGATCAGCGGATCGCTGGCCAGGATCAGCCCGTTCGTCGCCGGCTGCATCCAGCGATTGCTATGCACCACCAGCAACGGCGTGACCAGGTCACCGAATGTCACCGGCGGCGAGTCCATCAGAGCCGTGGGATCCGGGAAGGAATAGACATTGAAATCGATCGTCAGCACGCTGGGGATCTGCTCGGTCGCCAGGATGGGCCGGCTGTAAAGACCCCGGTCGCGATCCCACAGGACGATATGCGGCGAGAGAAGCACGGTGTTCTCGGGCAGCTCCCGCTGCAGTTCACGGTACAGCGACATCACGTAGTAGTTGGACTTGGCGATGGCGGACTGCGCGATCCGCGTGGTGACCTTCTTGGTGCGGTTGACCGGCGGTACTTCACCGCCGATCGCGTTAATCGAAAAGGCGTGAAAATAGGGTTCCTCGGCATCTGCGTGGATGATGGCCGGGTAGCGGATCACGACCAGGGCATCGGCCTTGGACAGGCTGAAGTCGGTGACCTCGACCTGTTCGGCGCCGGTAAATGCCGAGGACTTGGTGCCACGCGCCGTTCCGGCACAGGCGCCCAGCAGCACGGTCAATACGACCGCGAGGACCAGGATGGCGACTTTGTTCCAGACTCTCACTATAAACGGCAGGCCTTTCAGAATTTGAACCGCTGCAATTGACCAACATCTGCCGCACCCTTGTCAAGCCCAGCCTGGAAAGCCCTTACCCTTGGCTTGCGCCCGGCTTCCTCCACCCAGACGACACCATGCGGCAGGCCCGCACTGAAACTGCCCTCGTAGTAAACCGCTCCCTCCTGGCCGGGAGAACGGAAAATCATCGCGCCGGAACCCTCGGCCAGGCCGTCATTGGCCGCACCGAGGTACTCGATCGTATTGCCCTGCGCGTCCACCACCAGGCCGTAACCGGCGGAATAAGCCTTCCCGTTATCACAGCGGCCAAACCAGGTGCCGGGGGTTTCCAGCGCCGGGTGGCTAAAGCGGCAGGTCGGGTCGTATTCAAACCTTACGCCGCGAACGCTGCGCTGATACAGGGCCAGGGTTTTTTCGCGCAACTCATTGAAGTCCCGTGCGGTAATTTCCTCGGTCGACTCCAGCCACTCCACCTGCACCGACACCTGGCGGTTGATGGCCGGGGCCATTTGCAGCAGGAAATTTTCACCGACCGTTTTTGACTGGGCATGGGTGGCAAATGCCTTGTTCATGGCCCACAGTGAAGTCAACATCGCCATGTTGCCGAAGGTTCGCGAATTGAAAAAATTGCTGCTGCCGGGGTCCGATCCGGCGTAGGCCGCGCCCGCCATCGCGACGATGGCAATGGCCGTGCTCCAGTTCTGCGCCCTGGCCATGTCGCGGCGGTCCTCCAGCATTTTGAACTCTGCTTCCAGGACCTGGCGCATCTGGTCGCCATAGGTTCCCTCGAAGGTGCCTTCATACAGGGCCGCCGACTGGGCGGAAAGAAATCTGCGCTCGGCCTTGACCAGGGCCTCGCCCATCTGCAGCCTGGCGCGAAGATCCTCGCTGGCGGAATTGGACAGGAAGGCGATGCCAAGGTTGGGGTCAAATTTCGACAAGGCGGCCTGGCGTTCGAAAAAGGTGGCCCGGTCGTGGTCGGCACGGTTGAGCGCCGTGACGATCCGTGTCGCCGCCCCTTTCACAAACTCCTCTGCGAAAGGATCGAGGCCGGGGTTGGCCCGCAACTGCATCATCGTGGCAGGATCCATCCGGATTTTTTCCAGCGGGTGAACTTCGACGGCCACGACTTCCCGGCGCGATTCGCCCGGCCCCTTCAATGGCAGGTCCTTGAAGGCCATGTCTCCGCGATCCAGGAACCGGATGAAGTCGAGCTCCCGCATCGGCGCCTCGCCCCACCCAAGCAGTGCCTCCACCTGGCCGCTGGCCTGCTCCCTGGAGAGGGTCCAGGACGCTTCAACCAGTGCCTCGCTGGACAACAGCAGGCCATGGGTGGACGGCCGCACCCAGCGGTTGGAATGGATGACAAACAGTGGTGTGACGATATCGCCGAGAGTCAGCGGTGGCGAATCCATCATCTTGCCTGGATCGGGAAAGCTGTAAACGCTGAAATCAATAGCGACCACGCTCGGGATCTGCTCCGACGCGAGCAGCGGCCGGCTGGTCAGCCGATCGTTTTCATCCAGCTCGATCACGTGCGGCGACAACAGCACGGAGTCTTCCGGGAACCCGCGGCTCAATTCGCGGTAAAGGGACATTACGTAGTAATTGGACTTGGCGATGATCGACTGGGCGATGCGTTCGCTTTCCATCGGCGGCAAGCCGCTGCGGTCGACACTGCCACCGATCGCGTTCTGCTCAAAGCTGCGGTAATAAGCCGGCAAGGCATCTTCCTGCACGACCGCCGGGTAACGGATCACGACCATCGCGTCCGCCTGGGACTGGCTGAAATCGACGACAGACAAGGACTCGTCGTGCTGGTAAACCGACTGCCTCACGCCACGCGCCGTGCCTGCACAAGCGTTCAGCAACAAGCAGGCCACCAACAAGGTAGCGAAGACAGGGAGTTTTCCTGTTCCCCTGCTTCGAATCATAAACAAGGTTCCTTCATATGAACTGCGGAAACCCGCACATGATAAAGGTTTTTGCGGCTAGCCCTGAAGTTCTTCGAGAAAACCGGGCAACTCCCGGCAGCTGACGTGTTCGAAAATGAGCTCGGTCTCGATATGCGAGACTTCTTCGCGTGCGGTGAAAGCCGTCATCGCCAGGTCGCGCAAGTGTTCGGGATCCTTCGCCCAGACATGGGCCAGGAAATCGATCGGCCCGGCGACGTGGTAGAGGCGTATCACTTCGGGCAGGTCGAGCGCATGTTGTCTGAAGGCTTCGACGTCCGGCTTGTAGTGCCGCTTCAGCCGCACGGCGATCATCGCCTGCAGGCCGACGCCCAGCGCGAGGGGATTTACCTCTGCCTTGAAACCGCTGATCACCCCGGTCTGCTGCAACATCCGGGTTCGCACCAGGCAGGTGGAAGGCGCCAGCCCGACCTTTGCCGCGATCTCCTTGTTGGATAACCGAGCATTCTTTCGTAACAGGCCCACAATTTGATAATCGATTCGATCCAACATCGTTATTTTGACCCTTTTCCGTACTATATTCGTTTATATCCATTTATATGGCACTTTATTCTATTATATCCGGCATATTGTGAATATTCGGTGAATCCATTACAGGAATCGACAACATGAAATCCAGCGATCGGATCGTCAAACACCCCAACATCAAAAACCCGGTCGAGGCACTGGCCAATACACGCCACGAGTTCGGTGAACACGGCGGCGTCAACATGTCCATCGAGGCCAGCACGACGTTCACGGCCATGCACCCCGACATATTGTCCGGCATGTTCACCGGCGAACACGGTCCGGACAAGGGCGGCTGCTATCTCTATGGCCGCCACTTCAACCCTACGGTGTACAGCCTGTCGCGGCAACTGGCTGCACTCGAAGGAACGGAAGCCGCCTATTGCGCGGCCAGCGGCATGGCCGCGATCTCCTGCACCCTGCTGCAATTGTGCAATGCAGGTGATCACATCGTATCGTCCAACACGGTTTACGGCGGTACCTATGCCCTGCTGCACGATTTCCTGCCAGCCAAGTCGGGAATCGCCTCCACGCTGGTCGATATCAGCGATCTCGAGGCGGTCGAAGCCGCCATGACGGAACAGACCCGGGTTTTGTACACCGAGAGCATCTCCAACCCGACGCTGCGGGTTGCCGATATCCCGGCACTGGCCGAGATCGCTCACCGCCACGGCGCGAAACTGGTGATCGACAATACCTTCAGCCCGCTCCTGCTCAGCCCGAAACAGCTGGGCGCCGATATCGTCATCCACAGCATGACCAAGTTCATCGGCGGCGCTTCCGACCATATCTCGGGGGCCATCTGCGCCGACAAGGACTTCATCCTGCAATTGATGGACCTGCACCTGGGTGCGTTGATGATACTGGGACCAACGATGGATCCAAAGGTCGCCTACAACCTCAACCTGCGCATTCCGCACCTGCCCCTGCGCATGATCGAGCACAGTAAACGCGCCCAGCTGTTTGCCGAACGCCTGCAGAAACTTGGCCTGGCCGTCAACTACCCCGGACTGGACGATCACCCGGACTTCGAGCTGTTCAGCCGCCTGCACTGCCCCGACTACGGCTACGGCGGACTGTTGACGCTCGACATGGGCACCCAGGAAATGGCCTATAAACTGATGGACATGCTGCAGAACGACTACCGCTTCGGCTACCTCGCGGTCAGCCTGGGCTATTTCGACACCCTTATGTCATGCTCCGGCAGCACAACGTCGAGCGAAATGACCGATGAAGACAAAAAAGCAGCGGGCATCTCCCCGGGCCTGGTGCGCCTGTCGGTCGGCATCACCGGCACCATCGAGCAGCGCTGGCAGCAACTGGAAAGCGCATTGCAACGCCTCGGCGTAGTCGACGCGGTGACGCTGCCAGACTACTCTTCTGGGACTACCGCTACCGGGAGTTAACCTGGTCGCGGCACCGTATACCCCCTTTCCGGGGACGCTCGCTCAAAAAAAGGGGCCGGATACATTTTCGGCGGTTTAATGTATCCGGCCCCTTTTATGGATAATTCAATACTCTTACCCTGATTTCCTCTGAAAAGCGCTTCACCGCGTCATTTAGTGAACTTCGGCGAACACCGGTTGAGGCATTCTTGAAATGGGGCCGGATACATTTTTTGCCGTTAAATGTATCCGGCCCCTTTTTCTGGCCCCTTTTGCTACAGCCGGGTGACAAGCCGGGCACGCAGAGACACCTTAAGAGAAGTTAAAATTTGCCTTCAGCTTGAATGAAGATAACTATTGTTAGGTTCAGGTATTGTCTGCCGGCGCAGGAGGTTGGACGTGGCATACCGTAATAGTAGCTTACTGTTCTTGGCCCTCTTGCTGTTCTATCCGATGGCGTTTGCCAAGCCAGCCCCGGATGCATGTCTGGAGCTGGGTGCACTCGCATGGGATGACTGGACCAGCACTTCGGCTGGTGGAAGCGGCCTGCCCGCGGGTGAGCCACTGGCCAGCTACCTGCGCTGCGTATCCTGTCACGGGTGGGACCGCCTGGGTGAAAATGGAGGTTCTGTTCGAAATATACGCAGCGCGGAAACACCCAATACGGGACTCGGTGACCCGGATCCCACCTCACGCGATATAGCACCCGGCCTCGGACACTATTACGAAATCGATGCCGCCGATATCCTGCATGAAGGCGTCGGACGCAGCTACCAGGATGGCTCGGGAAGCTGGGTCGAGATCGATCACCTGGCCACCCTCGAAGACAAAGTAGCCCACTCGGCCGGTTACACGCTGGGCAACCAGCACCCCGACTTTTCAGGCACTGGCGCCAACGCCGGTGACGTCACGCTGAGCCAGGACCAGCTCGATTGCCTGGTGGATTTCATCAATTACGCGGATGCTGATCCCAAATTCTATTTTACCAACGTCGACACCACGAGCAATCCAGTCGCCTACGGCATTCACGACGGCGCCAGCGCCCCGGCCGGCCGTACGTTTTACGTTGAAAACTGCAGGCAATGCCACGGCGAGCCGGAACAGGACCACCAGGGCGTCAACAACGGCTTGCCGGCGGGCGGCATCCTGGTGTTCATGGGCAGCGATGGCAGC
>JAZBOH010000241.1:0-3583 GCA_036351055.1 Lysobacterales bacterium | reverse complement strand
TGCTGGCGCTCGCCGTCCTTTGCGTGGTAATCGTTCTCGAGCGCCTGGACACGGGCGCGGGCCTCGGCCAGGCGCGTCTCGGTATCGACACGCCGGGCCAGCAGCACCTCCATTTCTTCCCGGTGCAGGGATCCGGGCTCTTTCGCCATCGCGATCTGCTCGCTGAGACCGACATAACGCGCCTGCAGCTGGCTCAGTTGGGTATCCATACGCTCCAGCGATTGCCGCAGGGAGTCCAGGCTGGCGCGGCGTGACCCGGTTTTTAACTCCAGTTCGTGACGCAGGTTACGCGCCTCGCCCAGTTTGTTTCGTGATGAATCGCGCAGCGCCATCAGCTCGCTGCGTTGAGCCTCCAGTGCATCCCGCTCATCCTGCAATCCGGCCATGGCGCTGACCTGGCTTTCCAGCCGGCCGCGGGCTTCACTGACCATCGCATCGTCCGCCACAACCTGCTCGCGCAGCTGGGCCGACTCTTCGGAAATGGCTTTCTGACGCCTGTGCAACATGCCGATGCTGGACTGGCGGCTTTCCAGTTGGCCATCCACCTCGTTGCGGCGCCGGTGCAAGGCGTTCACCACGGCCTGCAGTTGCTGGATCTCGGCATCGAGGCGGGAAACATCGGCGCCGGATTTGGCCACCTGCTCCGCCAGCCCGGCCTCCTCGGCGGTCAGCCGGGTGACATCCTTGTCGAGGCGGGCGATCATCTTTTCGCGCTCGAGCATGCTGTCCTGTCCGGCCCGTCCGCGCGCCACGCGTAACCAGCCATGGCCAATCCATTCACCGGCCGCTGTCACCAGCGACGCGGTTTCATCCAGCAACCCGCGACCGGACCAGGCCTGTTCCAGGGAGTCCGCCGTTTGCACGGCGTTTAACCAGGCTATGACCGTGTCGGGCGCCCGCACCTTTTCAGCCAGGCTGCCCGGCACCACCTGGACGCTGCCGCGCCGGTCTTCGATCAGATCCATCGAGGCCTGCTCCAACCCGGCCAGGGCATTACCGTGCTCATTCCCGGCCTTGACCATGACAGACTGCAGCCAGTGACCCAGGACGACTTCGACAGCCGCCTCCCAGCCCGCCTCGACCGACAGGACCTTGGCCAGGCGGGGCGCCGCATGCAAGCCCTGTTCCTGCAGCCAGGCCTCGGCGCTCTTGTCCTCCAGCGCAGCCTGCTGCATCGCATTGAGCGACGCGAGACGTCCCTCGCGGGTATGCAGGTCGCGTTGCACGGCGCGGTGCCACTCTTCCGCCGCCTGGCGTTCCTCGCGCGCGGCCGTCAGTTGTTTGCGCAGTTCATCCAGCAGGCCCTGCTCGGTTTTTTCTTCGGCTGCCAGTTTTTTCGATTCGGCCTCGAGCGCGGCCAGTTCTTTCTGCATGCCGGCCGTGCCGATGGTCCCGGCCTCGCGGTCAAGGGCCTCGATGCGGCGGGAGGCCTGCAACAGGCGCTGGTCAAGCACCTCGATTTCGGAGCGCGAGCGGTCTGCCTCGCGGTTGCGTTCGGTGCTGGCCTGGTGGTGCTGCTCAAAAGCCTTCTGCCATTGCGACACGGCTGCATCGGCCTCGGTCAGCGCCTTCACGGCCCGGTCCTCTTCTTCGCGGGCCGCGCTCAGCCTGGGTTCGACCTCGGCCAGCGAGGCGCTCAGGTCTTCGACCTGGGCCTTGTCCAGCACCATGTGTTTTTCAAGGTCGCGCAGCGCGGCCTCGGTTTCCTGGTACTCGGTCTGCTGCCGTTCGTGCAGTTCACGGGCGTGCTGGATGGTCTGTTCCAGCCGCGCAATCTCGCTGCCCACCGAGTAGAGTTCCCCCTGCACTTCGTTGTATGCCTCGCCGGCCAGGACCTGCTCTTCGTGCAGTTTTTCCAGCGCCGCTTCCGCCGCGCGTTGCCTGGCAATGCTCTCCTGCAGCGCCGTTTCCTTTTTTGCCAGCCTTTGCTGGCCCTGCCCGGCTTCGTCCATCAGCGCTTTCCAGCGCAGCGTGGCGAGGCGCGACTCGAGTTCGCGTTTCTCCTGTTTCAGTTTCTTGTAGCGCACGGCGGCGTTGGCCTGGCGTTTCAGGCGGGAAATGTGCTTGCCGACTTCCTCGCGCAGGTCGGTCAGGCGTGAAAGGTTGTCGCGTGTATGCTGGATCCGGCGCTCCGTTTCACGCCGCCGTTCCTTGTACTTGGAGATGCCGGCCGCTTCTTCGAGGTGACCGCGGATCTCCTCAGGCTTGGCGTCGACGACCTCGGAGATCATGCCCTGCTCGATGATCGAGTAACTGCGTGATCCCAGTCCGGTGCCCAGGAACAGGTCGCGCACGTCCTTGCGGCGGCATCGCGTGCCATTCAGGTAGTAGAGCGAAACGCCGTCACGGGAGACCGTGCGTTTGACCGAGATCTCGTTGTAACCGGCAAACTGGCCCGCGACGCGCCCGGAGGCATTGTCGAAAATCAGTTCGACCTGCGCCGTGCCGACCGGTTTGCGCGTGGATGAGCCCGAAAATATGACGTCGGCCATGGATTCGCCGCGCAGGACCTTGGCGGAGCCCTCGCCCATCACCCAGCGCACCGCGTCGATGATGTTGGATTTACCGCAGCCGTTTGGACCGACGATGCCGGTCAGGTTTGTTGGCGCCTGGAACGTGGTGGGGTCTACAAAAGATTTGAACCCGGCGAGCTTGATCGTGGACAGCCTCATCCCCTGTACCCGCCGCGAACCGCCGCTCCGTAAGCCATTGAAGTCGTATTCATGAAATAGCTAAACTGCCTGCTTTTCCTGTTTTAATCTTATGGGAACCGTGTCTTGGGACTCGATTTCTTATAGTATCGCGCTAATCTACAGGGAATTATCCGGAGATGCCATGAGCACCTTACCCAGCAAAGAACTTGAAGTATTCCCCAACCCGAAACCGGAACGGGATTATACCATTCGAATCGAAACAGCCGAATTCACCTGTCTCTGTCCCAAGACCGGCCAGCCCGATTTTGCGACGCTGGAACTCGAGTACGTTCCAGACGAACTCTGCGTGGAATTGAAGTCCTGGAAACTGTACCTCTGGAGTTACCGCGACGAAGGCGCTTTCCACGAGGCCATCACCAATAAAATCCTCGACGACCTGGTCGAAGCGCTGTCCCCGCGCTTCGCCAAACTGACCGCGGTGTTTAACGTGCGCGGCGGTGTCTATACCTCGGTTGAAGCCGAGTACTGGCAGGACGACGATTTCAAGGAATAGTCGGGGGGGGGTCTTAACCCGGTCGCGGTTCCATATACACCTCGGTTGAGGCCGAGTGCTGGCAGGACGACGGTTTCCAGGAATAGTCTTGATTGGGGGGGGCTTAACCCGGCCGTGGTTCCGTATACCCCTTTTCAGGGCACACGCACGACGGCACTCAACAGGCTCTTCTTTGCTTGTGGCAAAACCGAACCTGTTTCGTTGCCTGTGCTCAAGCCATCCCTGGCCGCTCGTCGGGCTGTTCCCGACATCCGAAGGCCCTGAAAAGGGGTATGCGCCACCACAACCTGGACTTTCGTGCAATCTGGATGGGGCCGCGACCGGGTTTAGATCCCTTGGGCGACAACTAAGAAAGCTGGCTATTAATCCCTTGCTG
>JAZBOH010000240.1:0-15402 GCA_036351055.1 Lysobacterales bacterium | reverse complement strand
TTGTTCCGAGGATACGCCGGGGCAACAAACCATGGCCCGGCAAGAAGCCGCGCCGGCACAGCCGGTGGAGGCTATGGCCGCTGCCGAACCTGGGGCTGCGACCGATCTGCCCGAGGTAATCGTTCTTTACGGCAGGGAAGAATTGGTGCCCTGGCTCGAATCCGAAAACTGGTGGGGACCGGAAAACCACGATGTCCAGCTGACCGTGCCGCACGTAATCATGACGGGCTTCCACCCTTCCTGGCAGAAGTTTTCAGCCACCCTGCCCGTAGAGGTCAAGAAAGAGCTGTTCTATCGCCTGATGCTGCCACTGGTCATGCACGCAAACGAAATGGTCCTGAACTTCCGCGCAGGCTTCGAAAAAGCACGTGAAGAATACGCCGCCGACGGCCGGGTATCGCCTGAAAACCTGGCCCTGGTCAAGCGCGGCGCCTACCTGCTGCCCGACATGGACGAGGAAGACATCGCGGCCCTGACAGCGGACCACCCTGAAATGCAGAGCATGCTCGATGCGCTGATGTACCGCATGGACATTGTCCCGGCCGGCCTGGCCCTGGGACAAGCGGCCTACGAAAGCGGCTACGGCACCTCGCGTTTTGCGATCGAGGGCAACTCCCTGTTTGGCCAATGGACCTACGGTGGCGACGGCATCAAGCCCAGGGAACAGCGCACGAGCAGCAAGGGCGACCACCGCATCAAGGCCTTTGAATGGCCGTTCGACAGCGTGCGCGGCTACTTCATCAACCTGTTCTCACACCCTGCCTACGAAGATTTCCGGCGCCTGCGGGCGGACCTGCGCGCCGCCGGCAAACCGATGGATTCCCTGGTGCTGGCCGATGGCCTGCTGCGTTACTCGGAACGCGGTCAGGAGTACGTCGATTCGCTCAAGGGCATCATACGGGTGAACAGACTGGACATTGCCGACGATGCGGTTTTCAGGGACGAACCCCTGCGTTTCCTGATGAGTGAGCAGAGTTACGAAGAAGCCACCCAGATGATCGAGCGGATCGAACAGGCGGCCGACAGCGGTGAACTGGCCGTGATCATCGAGCGGATGCGTCTCGAGTAACCAGGCCGTATAGTTCCAGGTAGTCCGCGACCAGCCTGGCGGCCGCGGCATGCCCCTGCACGGTCCAGTGCGCGTCGTAGCTGAAATACAACTGCTGTCCCTGCGCGGTCAATACACGAAAGTATTCAACCGGGTCGATAAAGTGGATGTCCTCCGCGGCCGCCCATTCCGCCAGCGCATCACCCAGGCGGTTGCTTTCAAGCTGTTCGGAACAGAGCTCCGGAGCATACACACAGACCGGCGTATCGACGATATAGCTTGGAAAGGGAATGTAGAAAACCAGCAGGGTGGAACCGGCCTCCCGCGCCAGGTCGTCGATTCGCCTGACGTGGTCGAGGGCCAGCATGGCCGTCTCGTCCCATTCGCCGCGATCGATCGTGCGCCACTCCCGGGGTTTGGCAGGTGTTTCACCGCCACTCCGGATACGCTGCCGGGCAACGTTCAGGGTGCGGCCGATAGCCGTGTGGCTCATCCACCAGGCCGACGAGGGAAACCGTGGCGGAAGGTAACCCTTTGCGACCACGAAACCGTTTGCATCGACCTCCATGCTCTTGCTGCCGACGCTTTCGATCAGCCCGTCGCGGTAAGAAACCACGGCATCAGCGGTATCGTCGGCGAGGTCGTTGAAAGCGAACAGGCCAAGAACCAGGACGTCGGGAACCAGCTTCGGGTTCTGCTGCAGGTACGCCAGGTAGTTCACCGGTGAGTGCCCGTTGGGATAGGCGTAAGACCAGACCTGCAGTCCCGGGAAAGCCTGTCGAACGAGGTCTGAGTAACGTTCCCCGGCCTCCACGCCCCAGCCAAAAGTATAGGAATCGCCAATGAAGGCAATATCGACCGGCTGGCCCTCGTAGTCCTGGTCTTCGCGCAAACCGATGTTGTTGGTCCGTACATCCACCCGGAATTCATGCCGCAGGAACGATTGGCTGGCGCCGGCTTGTGCCGCGTAAAAAGCATTGCCATCTGAGGGTTCGAACAGGTGCAGGCTGGCCTTTCCCGGCGGTAACAGCGTGTGGTTCAGCGGTGGAAACAGGTTGAACCAGGCGCGCAGTAACAACTCGCACAGCAGCAGTGTGACCAGCAGCAGCACGAGGGGGGCCAGCAGGCGTGCGGCCAGGGAAGGAGACCGCTTCGGCTCAGAAGATGGCATAAATAAACGGCGCCAGGACCGTGCTCTGGGCGATGATCAGCAAACCCAGCAGCAACAGTACGATGATCACCGGCGCCAGCCAGAACTTGCGCCTCTCTTTCAGCAACAGCCAGATGTCGTGCAGCAGTTCGAACATGCCGGTCCTCAGAATGGGCGGTCGAAACGGTGGGTGGCCGTGTCATCGGAAGATTCCCGGTAACTGTCGGCTTCTTCGTCACGGGCGCGGCGCATGGGGTCGTATCTGAACAGGCGCATCGCCAGGCCGATGGGCGTAATGATCACAAAGTAGACCAGGCCCAACAACAGGGGATTGAGCACCTTTGAAACCGCCTGGCCGAACTTCATCAGCAGCCAGTGAAGCGGCCCCAGGACAACGGGAACGGAAAGCGCCAGGAAAAGCAGTAATGCGGTGATGGCGGCCAGCCAGGGCCACCGTGCCGTGCCGGCGATGAAAAACCACAGCAGGGCGATGATGGCGGCCAGCAGCAGCCCGAATTGCCTGAGTTCTTTTGAGTCCGGTTTGGTCATCGGTCAGTCCAGTTCAAAGGTTTCCCGCCAGTCGTCCTGCTCGGACCAGGGTGGCTGTGCAGCCTTGTCAAGCAGGAGGTTGCCGATGACAAGGTAATCCATTTCGGTTCGCATGAAACAGCGGTAAGCGTCTTCAGGCGTGTTGACGATGGGTTCGCCGCGCACGTTGAACGAGGTATTGATCAGCACCGGGCAGCCGGTCAATTCGTGGAAAGCTTCCAGCAGGGCATGGTAGCGCGGGTTGGTTTCACGGTGCACGGTCTGCACCCGGGCACTGTAATCCACATGGGTGATTGCCGGCAATTGGGAACGGCTGAGATTGATCTGCTCCAGGCCGGACCGGGATTCATCACGCGGATACCGCAGGCCTTCTGAAACCGGCATTACCAGCAGCATGTAGGGGCTGTCCGGGCAGCCACTGAACACCTCGGCTGCATGCTCCGCCAGCACCGAGGGCGCAAACGGCCGGAACGACTCCCGGTACTTGATCTTGAGGTTCATGGTGCGCTGCATTTCGGGGCTGCGCGGGTCACCCAGTATGGACCGGCCACCCAGCGCGCGCGGCCCGAATTCCATCCGCCCCTGGAACCAGCCGACCACCTTGCCCCGGTCGATCAGGCCGGCGATATGGGCGGGCAGTTCATCATCCGCGAGCGTCTGTACGACGGCGCCCAGCCGTTCCAGGTCCGCGGCGCTGTCGCCATCGTTGAACGCGGGTCCAAGGTAGGCGCCCTGCATGGTGTCCTGCCCTTCAGGCACGAACCGTTCACCGGGGTTGTTCTCCTGCCAATAGGCCAGCGCCGCGCCCAGCGCCCCGCCCGCGTCGCCGGCGGCCGGCTGAACCCAGATTTCCTCGAACAGGCCTTGCCGGTGCAACAGCCCGTTGGCCACGCAGTTCAGGGCGACGCCGCCAGAAAGGCACAGGTTTTTCTGGCCGGTTTCTTTTTTCAGGGTCGTGGCCAGGCGCAGCACGATGTCCTCGGTGACCTGCTGCACGGATGCGGCGAGGTCCATTTCCCGCTGCGAAATATCCGTCTCGGGCTCGCGCCGCGGACCGCCAAACAGCGCCGCGAAGGCCTTGTTGGTCATGCGCAGCCCGGTGCAGTAATCGAAATAATCCATGTTGAGCCGGAAGGTGCCGTCCGGCTTGATATCGACCAGCTTTTCGCGGACCAGGTCGGCGTAGACCGGCTTGCCATAAGGCGCCAGGCCCATCAGCTTGTACTCGCCGGAATTGACGCGGAAACCGCAGAAGTAAGTGAACGCGCTGTACAGCAGGCCCAGGGAGTGCGGAAAGTCCACCTCCCACAGCGGTTCCAGCTGTTTACCACGCCCCAGCCAGGCACTGGTCGTGGCCCACTCGCCGACACCGTCCATGCACAGGACCGCCGCTTCCTGGAATGGGCCCGGGTAAAACGCCGAGGCGGCATGCGACTGGTGGTGCCGGGAGAAATACAGCGGCGGCGGGGCGTCGCCGGCCTGATCGGCCAGGTGTTTCTTCAGGATCTGTTTCAGGTAGAGCTTTTCTTTGAGCCATACCGGCATGGCCCGGGCGAAGGATGTAAAACCGCGCGGGGCGAAGGACAGGTAGGTTTCGAGCAGGCGCTCGAAGGTCAGCAGCGGTTTCTCGTAAAACACGACGGCGTCGAGTTGCGCCATGGACAGGCCAGCGTAATCCAGGCAAAAACCGATCGCGTTCCGCGGGAATGAAGCATCGTGCTTTTTGCGCGTAAACCGTTCCTCCTGCGCCGCGCACACGATGGTCCCGTCCTCGACCAGCGCCGCTGCGCTGTCGTGGTAGTAGGCAGAAATTCCGAGAATTTTCATGGGCGGCTGGCGGTATCGTTGGCATCGTGAAACGGGCCGGTAGATTCTACCTGCCTCACGGGGTCGGAGTAAAAATCGAACGTTTTCCACTCCGACCCCGTTATACTGCCCCGCAGAACAAAAATGTTTGGAGTGATCCGCATGCTTGGCACCATTGCCTTCGGAATTTTTGGCCTGGCCGTATTGGTCTCCATCGCCCTGCTGTTCTCGAAAAACCGCAAGGCGGTCAACCCGAGGCTGGTTCTCTCCGGCATCGCGCTGCAGCTGCTCTTTGCCGTTATCGTTATCCTGGTTCCGGGCGGGCGCGAATTTTTCGAAGGCCTGAGCAGGATTTTCGTCACGGTGATCGGCTTTTCGATGGACGGCGCCGCGTTTATCTTTGGATCGCTGGCGGATTTTGAAACACTCGGTTTCATCTTCGCATTCCAGGTGCTGCCCACGATCATCTTTTTCGCCGCGCTGATGGGCGTGCTGTATCACCTCGGCGTCATGCAGAAAGTCGTCCAGGGAATGGCCTGGGTCATGTTCAAAGCCCTGCGCATCAGCGGCGCCGAATCGCTCTCGGTCGCGGCGAATGTATTTGTCGGCCAGACCGAGGCGCCGCTGGTGGTGCGGCCCTACATCAACCGGATGACCGAATCCGAACTGTTCACGATGATGGTTGGCGGCATGGCCACCATCGCCGGCGGCGTGCTCGCCGCCTACATCACCATGCTGGGCGGCGCCGACGAGGCCATGCGCATCTTCTACGCCAAGCACCTGCTGTCCGCCAGCATCATGGCGGCGCCGGCTACCATCGTCATCGCCAAGATCCTGAAACCGGAGACCGAGACGTCCCTGACCGCGGGTTCCGTGGCGCTCAAGGTAGAAAAAACAGCCACCAACGTGATTGAAGCCGCCGCCAACGGCGCGGCGGACGGTTGGCGCCTGGCCCTGAACGTGGGTGCCATGCTGCTCGCTTTCATCGCGCTGATCGCGATGATCGATTACCCCTTGAACTGGATCGGCGGACTGGTCGGCTTTGAAGAAATGACCGGGCGGACGCTGAGCCTGTCGACCATCCTGGGCTACATTCTATCCCCCATGGCCTGGGTGATCGGCGTGCCCTGGCAGGATGCCGTCACGGTAGGCGGCCTGATCGGTGAAAAAGTGGTGACCAACGAGTTCGTCGCCTACGCCCACCTGAACGAAATCCAGGGGCAGCTCACACCCAAGGCCTTGCTGGTGTCCACCTATGCACTGTGTGGTTTTGCCAACTTCTCGTCCATCGCCATCCAGATCGGCGGAATCGGCGGCCTGGCGCCCGAACGCAAGTCCGACCTGGCCCGGTTGGGACTGCTGGCCGTGCTTGGCGGCACCCTGGCGACCATGATGACGGCCACCATCGCCGGCGTCCTGACAACCATCGCCTAGACCCGAAAGAGAAGAATGGCGCAAGGTTCCCAATTCGAACTCTTTTCGCAACGGCGTTTCATGCCGTTCTTCATGACCCAGGGCCTGGGCGCGTTCAACGACAATATTTTCAAGAACGCCCTGGCCGCGCTACTGGTATTCCAGGGCAGCCAGCTCGGCGGACTGAATACCGACCAGGTCGTCAACCTCAGCGCCATGGTCTTCATCCTGCCGTTTTTCCTGTTTTCAGCCCTGTTTGGGCAGTTTGCCGACAAGTACGAAAAATCCAGGCAGATTCGCTGGATCAAGCTGTTCGAAGTGGTGATCATGCTGCTGGCCACCCTCGGGTTCTGGATGGGCAGCGTGCCGTTGCTGTTGTTCGTTTTGTTCCTGCTGGGCCTGCAATCGACGATATTCGGGCCCATCAAGTACGGCATCCTGCCCCAGATTCTGAAAAATGAAGAACTGGTGGGCGGCAATGCGCTGGTGGAAATGGGCACCTTTGTCGCCATCCTGGCCGGCACCATCGCCGGGCCGCAGTTGGCCGGCATCGAAGTCAGTTGGCCCTACTGGGTGGGTTGTGCCGGACTGGCCGTGGCAACGACCGGCTACCTGTTCAGCCTGCGCATCCCGCGGGCCGAGGCCGCCGCACCGGAGTTGAAAATCAGCTGGAACATCTTCGCTGAAACGCTTCGCAACCTGAAATTCCTGAACAAGAACCAGGTCGTGCTCAACAGCGTCCTGGGCATTTCGTGGTTCTGGTTTTTTGGCGCCACCTTCCTGGTCCAGATCCCCAGTTACAGCCAGAACGTGCTGGGCGGAGACCAGCACCTGATGTCTGGACTGCTGGCGCTGTTTATCGTCGGAATCAGCACGGGTTCTTTGCTGTGCGAACGTCTCTCGGGTAAACAGGTGGAAATCGGCCTGGTGCCTTTTGGCGCCATCGGCCTGACGCTGTTCGGGCTGGACCTGTTTTTTGCATCACCCTCCACGCCGGGCACAGCGGTCGGCATCGGACAGTTCCTGTCGGTGGGCGCGAACTGGCGCATCGTCGTCGACCTGCTGTTGATCGGCGTGTTCGGCGGTTTTTACATCGTGCCGCTTTACGCCCTGGTGCAATCCCGCTCGGAGCCCGACCACCGCTCCCGCGTGATTGCCGGGCTGAATATCCTCAATGCGCTGTTCATGGTCATCGCGGCGGTGATGGCCATGCTGTTGCTCGGCCCGGCCGGCTTGACGATACCGAAGTTATTCCTGATCACGGCCTTGCTCAACGCCATTGTCGCGATTTACATCTTTACGCTGGTGCCGGAGTTCCTGATCCGCTTCCTGGTCTGGATCCTGATCAAGGCCATCTACCGGGTCCGTGTCACCGGCCTGGAAAACATACCCGAAGAAGGCGCGGTTATCGTGGCCAGCAACCACGTGAGTTTCGTCGACCCCCTGGTTCTCGGCGGCATGATCCGGCGCCCTGTCCGTTACGTCATGTACCACAAGATCTATGAAATCCCGGTTCTGAAATTCATTTTCAAAAACGGCAAGGCCATCCCCATCGCCAGCCGGGCTGAAAACCCGGAGATACTGGAACAGGCCTATGCGCGCATGTTCGAGGTGCTGGACGAAGGCGATGTGCTGGGTATTTTCCCCGAGGGCGGTATCACCCGGGACGGCGAAATCCAGGCGTTCAAGCCGGGGGTCGAAAAAATCCTGGCCGAGAAACCGGTTACCGTGGTTCCCATGGCCCTGTGTCACCTGTGGGGTTCGATGTTCAGCCGCCGCGACCCGCTGATCAAACGCCGTCCGCGCAAATTGTGGGCCGTCATCGAAATGCGGGTGGGCAAGCCCATGGCCGCCGCGGACGTTACGGCCGCATCGCTGCAACGCGAAGTGCAGGCGCTGCGCGGCGAAGACCGCTGATTTTTGCCTGGCTGCAGGAGCCTAAGTACGTGAGAACTTCAACTATTGCCGCGCTCCTTTTCACAGGACCAGCAATGAGTGAAATTTCCCTCGTTTTCTTCGCCACAGCCAGCGCACAGCCACGGTTCGCCCGCTGAGTCAGCCGGGGCGTGAGCCCGGATCAACTCCCTCGCTCGCTCAACATCACCGTCCTCCAGCACATAGAGTTGCGGCACGGTTTCGACAAAGGGCAGCTCGCCGGTGCCACCAAAGCCAAACTGGTTCTTGAGAAAAGTCCGGATTTCATTCGATTCGAGCACCGACTGCATCTGTCCGACCTTCATGTAGTCGAAGTCTTCAAAAACCTTGATCATCCGTCTTTGTCCCCTTCGGCCGGTCTGAATTCCAGCGAGGCCGAATTGATGCAGTAACGCAGACCGGTGGGTTCCGGCCCATCCGGGAAAATGTGCCCGAGGTGCGCGTCGCAGTGGCGGCACAGCAACTCGACCCGGCTCATGCCGTGACCAAAATCCGGACGCTGGACGATACCTGCTTCTTCCAATTCCGAATGGAAACTGGGCCAGCCACAACCCGCATTGAACTTGCTGTTTGAATCAAACAGTGGATTACCACAACAGACACAATGGTAGTTTCCCCGGTCCCAACACTGATCGTATTCACCGCTGAATGGCGCTTCGGTGCCGGCACAGCGGGTGACCCGGTATTGCTCATCCGTCAACTGCGCTTTCCATTGTTCGTCTGACTTGCTAATTTTGCCCATGCCGAAATAGTAATCCAAAGCGCCCGGACTGCCTAATCCATGACTGAACACAGGTTGACCAGCACGATAACGCCAAAGCTTGTTTTCCTGCTGCCCGTGGTGCTGCTGCTCGGCGCCTGCGCATCGCCTTCATACTATGCGCAGGCCGTATCGGGCCACCTGGAGCTGATGCGGCAGCGGCAGGACATCGACGACCTGCTGCAGGACCAGGCTGTCGACCCGGAACTCGCGCAGCGATTGCAACTGACCCGGGACATCCGGGCCTTTGCCTTCGACTCACTGGGGCTGCCGGAAAGTGAAAGCTATACCCAGTACGCTGAAACCGGCCGTGACGCGGTCAGCTGGAATGTTGTCGCGGCGCCCGAGTTTTCACTGGAGGCCAGGACCTGGTGTTTTCTGGTGGCAGGCTGCGTGCCGTACCGGGGGTATTTCGAGCAGGAATCCGCGCGCAGATTTGCACAGAAACTGGAGCGCAAGTCGTACGATGTCGCCGTTTCACCCGCATCCGCCTATTCGACACTGGGCTGGTTCAACGATCCCTTGTTGGACACCATGCTTGGTTACAGCGACGCCCGAATTGCCGGGCTGATTTTTCATGAGCTGGCCCACCAGACGCTGTATGTCAAGGGAGACGCCGCATTCAACGAGGCGTTTGCCGGCCTGGTGGAAGAGGCCGGCGTCGAGTCCTGGCTGGCGTCCCGGGGAGAGCCGGATCAGCTGGCGTCGTGGAAAAAGTCCCGGGAGGTCTCACGGCAGTTCACTGAATTCCTGGCAAGCCATCGCGAACGGCTCCGGATGCTATACGGTTCCGGCACTCCGGAAACGGACATGCGGCAACGAAAGCAACTGGCTTTTGAACGGCTTCGTTCCGACTACCAGGACCTCGTTGCCAGGCAGTGGGGGGGCAGCGATTACTTCGCCGGCTGGTTCCAGCGGGAGCTCAACAATGCAGGCCTTGCCCTGGTCGACACCTACCGCGGCGGTTCCTGTGCTTTTGAATCGCTGTATCGTTCAGCCGCCGGGAGCATGCCGGTTTTTCTTGAACTGGCGGCAGCAAAAGCCAGGCTGGGCAGAAACGAAAGAGCCGCGTGGCTGGGCCAGGAATGTTCTGAGATTGCGTCAGCAGGCAATCTGTGACACCTTAGCGCGAACCGGAAGACAATAAACACAGCGCGCAAACCCTTGCCTTTTTTTACTCCATCTTCGAGCAGGATTCTGGCTGCATCACTGGTGCTGGCGTGCCTTTTTCCGGCCGTTGCCGGCGCCCAGTCAGAGCCTGCCGAACCTGCTGAGCCAATGGCAATCACTGCCACCTGCCCCGGCATGGACCTGGGGCCGGCGATGTCACCCACGCCGGACCGGTCACAGGCGCCGCTCGTCATTTACGCGCGGGAAATGAGCGCCGCCAAGGAACGGGAAGGCGAGGCACGCGGCAACGTCGAATTCTTCCGCGCCGACCAGCACATCGCAACCGAACGGTTGCTGTTCGACCCGGTCAGCGAAATGGTGACCGTGCCCGGACCGATCGACTACAGGGACCAACAGGTCTGGATCAGCGGCAAGGAAGCTCGTTACAGCCTGGCCGAGGAAAGCGGGTATTTTTCTTTGGTCGACTTCGGCCTGACGGGGTCCAGCGCGAACGGCAGCGCCAGCTGGGCAGAACTGGAAGGCGGCCATACTTCCCGCCTGCATGAATTGAATTACACCACCTGCCGCGGTGAAGACCCGGACTGGCAGATCCAGATGAAGGAACTGGAACTGCGCCACGAGGAAGGTGTCGGCCGCGGCCGCGGCGCCAGGCTCGAGTTCAAGGGTATTCCGATCCTGTACGCTCCCTGGTTCTCGTTCCCGCTTGACGAAAGGCGTAAAACAGGATTCCTGTTCCCGGGGATTGGCCATAACAGCGACACCGGTTTCGAGCTCAACGTCCCTTTTTACTGGAATATCGCGGCCAATCACGATGCCACGATCGAGCCGAGATGGTTCTCCGAGCGCGGCTTCATGCTGACCGGGGAATACCGCTTCCTGACGCGCAGAACCCAGGGCTTTGTCGATTTCGATTACATGCCCAACGACAGGAAAACGGATGAAGAGCGCTACCATTACCGGTTCCGGCACATCAGTACGCCAAAGCAGCGCTGGCGCACTGAGCTGGTCCTGGAACAGGTCAGCGACGATAACTATTTCCAGGACTACGGGACCAGCCTGCGGCAGACGGCGCGGCAGTTTGTTCGCAGCAGTGCAACGCTGTGGGGCGTGGGGCGTTACTGGAACTTCGAATTCATGGCCGATGACTTCCAGGTCATCGACGAAACCATCAAGCCGGAAAACGAGCCCTACCGGCGTGTTCCCCGTATCGCCTTTTGGATGGACCAGCCGCTGGGAGACAGCGGACTGACCCTGGGCCTGGATTCGGAACTGGTCGCTTTCGACCGCCAGGTGGGGGTTACCGGCGCGCGCCTGGACCTGTTCCCAAGCATTTACTGGGACCGTTACAACCGTTGGGGTTTTGTCAAACCCCTGCTGGGCTACCGCTACACCGCGTACGAGCTTGACTACCAGGGGCAACCCGGTGACGAGTCGCCTTCGCGTGGTGCGCCAATCGCCAGCCTGGACGCCGGGCTGGTATTCGATCGGTTCACTTCAGACGGTGGCTACCAGACCCTCGAGCCACGCTTTTATTACCTCTATGTGCCATACGAAAACCAGGATGACCTGCCTGTTTTCGATACCGGCGAGTTTACTTTCGGTTTCAGCCAGTTGTTCAATCCCAATCGTTTCGCCGGTGGCGACCGCCTGGGTGACACCAGGCAGGTATCACTGGCGGTTTCCACGCGCAAGTTCGCCAGCCATGATGGTTCAGAGGTGTGGAGCCTGGGTATCGGCCAGATCTTTTATTCCGCGCCGCGCCGGGTCCAGTTGGACGGTCTGCCCGCTACCGACGAGGACCTTTCGCCTCTCCTGGCGGAATTCAGCTGGCGTATCTCCCCCAAACTGGTCACCGTAGCAGGCCTGCAGTGGAACTGGGAGCAGGGCGAAGTTGACGTCGGCACGCTGGGGTTCCGCTACAACGGCAACAGGGGTGAACGCATTGGATTTGAGTACCGTTACCGCCTGGATCGCGTCGACCAGTTCGATTTCAGGATTTTGTGGCCCTTTGGCGAACGCTGGCGCATGCTGTCGCGGCTGACCTATTCATTTGCCGACGAGGATGTGCTGGAACTACAGGGCGGCTTTGAATACGAAAGTTGTTGCTGGGCCTTCCGCACCGTTTTCCGCCGCTACCTGAAAAACCGCGATGGCGACTATCGCGATGGAATATTCGTCGAGCTCAATCTCAAGGGCCTGGCCAGCGTCGGCAGCGGTTCCTATAATTTGTTCTGAATACGACCGGTTCGTGTAAAATGGTGGTTTGGACTTTCTCCCGGCGTCTGCGTGCCCGGGTCTTTTTTTCGGAGAAGCCTTTTTGATGATTCACCAAATTCGAGCCTGTTCCGGGCGAATCCTGGTCGCCGCCCTGCTCTTCGCAGCGATGCTGCTGCCGGCCACCGCGTTGGCGCAACTGTTGCCCAACAATACCACGGGCGAAATCGATTCCATCGTTGCACTGGTAGACGAAGACATCATCCTGCGCAGCGAACTTGACCAGGCCATCGCCGGCATCGTCCAACAGATCCGGGCCCGCGGCGAAGCCTTGCCGCCCATGCACCTGCTGGAATCACAGGTTCTGGAACGGCTGATCATCACGGAACTGCAGGTGCAACGCGCCTTGCAGACCGGAATACGGATCAGTGACGCCGACATCGACCAGTACCTTGTCAACATCGCCCAGAATAACAACATCACCGTCCAGCAAATGCGCCAGAGTATCGAGGCGGACGGCATGGAGTTCGCCGAATTCCGGCGCAATGTCGGCGAGCAGTTGATGACCGAGCGCCTGCAGCAACGCATCGTCAACGGCATGGACCCGATCACCGATACCGAGGTCGACATCCTGCTGGCCTCCGAGGATGAAGGCGGCGGCGAATACAATGTGTCGCACATCATGATCCTGCTGGGTGACGGCTCGACACCGCAACAGGTCGCACAGGCGCAGGCGAAGGCGGACGACATCCACCAGCGCCTGGTCGATGGCCTCGAGTTCAGCTCCGCAGCCATTTCCTACTCGGAAGGCCAGGAAGCCCTGCAGGGCGGCCTGATCGGCTGGCGCGACCTGAACAGCGTTCCGGCCTTTTTTGCCGATGCCGTGCGCGGCATGCAGGCGGGCGAGTTCACCGCACCCGTGCGCAGCCCCATGGGTTTCCACATCATCAAGGTCAACGACTTCCGCGAACAGAGGCAGGTCGTGGTCAAGGAATACAACGCCCGCCACATCATGGTCGAGGTAAACGAACTGGTTACACCGCGCCTGGCCATGGAACAGATCGTCGAAATCCAGGAAAAGCTCGAAGCCGGTGAAGACTTCGGTGAACTCGCCAAAGAGTATTCCGATGACACGTCCAGCGCCAACATCGGTGGCGATATGGGCTGGTTCCCACCCGAGGCATACGGCGACCGTGTCTACCAGACCCTCAGCGGCCTGGAAACGGGTGAGGTCAGCCAGCCTTTCCAGACCGCCGGCGGTTGGCACATCATCGAACTGCTCGGGATACGGGAAACAGACCGAACCGAAGAAGCCATCCGTGCCGAGGCGCGCGACAAGATCCTGCGGCAAAAGGCCAACCAGGAAATCGAAAAGGTTCTGCGCCAGTTCCGTGATGAAGCTTTTGTCGAAATCCGGCTTGCGGGCAACGAAAGCGGCTCCAGCTAGAGCATGACAGGCATGCGGCCGGTCCTGGCAATCACACCGGGGGAACCGGCCGGGATTGGCCCCGAGATCCTGCTGCGTTTCCACCACGAACACCCCGGTTTCCGCATCCTGGCGGTAGCCGACCCTGCGCTCCTGGAGCAGGCAGCGTCCAGCCTGGGACTGACTGTCACCATTCATGACTGGAGGCCAGGCGACGAGGTCCAGGCCGGTGAACTGGCCTGCTGTCCGGTCAAGCTGGTCCGCCCGGCACATGCCGGACAGCTCGAACCGGCCAATGCCGCTTACGTACTGGAAACCCTGCGCCGCGCCACCGGCCTGGTCCGGGACGGCCATGCCGCGGCACTGGTCACCGGCCCCGTGCACAAGGGTGTGATCAACGACGGCGGTTTTTCATTCAGCGGACACACTGAGTTCCTGGCGCAACTGGGCGGGGTGCGGCAGGTGGTCATGATGTTGGCGGCACCCGGCCTGCGCGTCGCCCTGGTCACCACCCACCTGCCGCTCAGGGAGGTCGCTGACGCGATCACGCAGGAAAAGCTGGAAGCCGTGATCCGTATCACCAACGACGAACTCGGGCGCCGGTTCGGCATTGCTTCTCCGCGCATGCAGGTGCTCGGTCTGAACCCCCACGCAGGCGAAGGCGGCCACATGGGCCACGAAGATCAATCAGTGATCGCCCCGGTCATCCGGAAACTGTGCGCGGAAGGCATGGTCCTGGAAGGCCCGGTCCCGGCCGACACGGCCTTCCATCCGCCACGGCTGGAGCGGTGTGACGCCGTCATCGCCATGTACCACGACCAGGGCCTGCCGGTACTCAAGCACATGGGGTTCGGAAGTTCCGTGAACATCACCCTGGGCCTTCCTTTTATTCGCACGTCGGTCGATCACGGCACGGCGCTGGACCTCGCCGGTCGCGGCATGGCCGATTCCGGCAGCCTTTACCAGGCAGCCCGCGCGGCCGAGGAAATGGCCCAACGGGAGGAGCATTAGAGTCATGCAGCACCAGGCCCGTAAGCGATTCGGTCAGAACTTCCTGACCGACGAAACCATCATTGGGCGCATCGTCGATGCCATTTCTGCGCAGGCAGGACAACGGGTGCTGGAAATTGGCCCGGGCCAGGCGGCCCTGACCTATCCGCTGGCCGATTCCGGCGCCGAACTGCATTTGCTGGAAATCGATCGCGACCTGGTCGCCCGTCTCAAGGTGCAATTTGCAACGCGGGAAAATGTGACGGTGCACAGCACCGATGCGCTGCGCGCAGACTTCGCGGAAATCACCGGCGGGAGGCCGTTCCGCCTGGTGGGAAACCTGCCCTACAACATTTCGACTCCGTTGCTGTTCCATGTGCTGCAATGGAGTGAATTGGTCACTGACATGCATTTCATGCTGCAGCAGGAAGTGGTCAGGCGCATGGCCGCGGTGCCCGGCGGAAAAGCCTGGGGCAGGTTGTCGCTGATGTGCCAGTACCGCTGCGAAATCACGCCCTTGTTCAACGTCCCGCCGGAGGCATTTTCACCGTCACCCAAGGTGCAATCCGCCATCGTTCGGCTGGTCCCGCACCGCGAACCGCCGGTTCACATCGACAATATGGACGCGTTCGAACTACTGGTAAGCCAGGCGTTTTCCCAGCGACGCAAGACCCTGCGCAACAGTTTGCGTGGCATGATCGACGCCACTAACATGGAAGCCGCCGGCATTGACCCCGGCGCCAGGCCCGAAACCCTGGGGCTGGAACAATTCGCCAACTTGTCAAAACTACTGGCCAAATAATCGTAAATGAGCATCTACGTTGTCGGAGATCTCCAGGGTTGTTATGACGACCTGCAGCGCTTGCTGGAGAAAATCCGCTTTGACCCGTCTGAAGATCAGCTGTGGTGCCCCGGCGACCTGGTCAACCGCGGCGGCAAGTCCCTCAAAACCCTGCGCCTGCTAGAAAGCCTGGGCGACC
>JAZBOH010000239.1:0-14855 GCA_036351055.1 Lysobacterales bacterium | reverse complement strand
TTAATCGTCTTCGGTGACGGCCTTCATGCTCAGGCGGATGCGGCCCTGCTTGTCGACTTCGAGTACCTTGACCTTGACCATGTCGCCTTCCTTGACCACGTCGGTGACGTTTTCCACACGCTCTTCGGAGAGTTGGGAAATGTGCACCAGGCCGTCGCGGCCCGGGGTCAGGGTAACAAAGGCGCCGAAGTTCATGATCTTGATGACCTTGCCTTCGAACACCTGGCCCGGCTCGATGTCGGCCGTGATCTGCTCGATGCGCTTGCGGGCGTCGTCAGCCGCTTCCTTGTTCACGGAAGCGATGGTGACCGTGCCGTCATCGGCGATGTCGATGGTACAACCGGTTTCCTCGGTGATGGCGCGGATGGTGACACCGCCCTTGCCGATCACGTCACGGATCTTGTCCGGGTGAACCTTGATCGTCATCAGGCGCGGGGCGTACTCGGACATTTCCGAACGCGTGGCGCCGAGCACCTTGTTCATCTCGCCGAGGATGAAGTTGCGGCCGTCTTTTGCCTGGGCCAGTGCGATCTTCATGATTTCCTCGTTGATGCCTTCGATCTTGATGTCCATCTGCAAGGCGGTAATGCCTTCTTCGGTACCGGCCACCTTGAAGTCCATGTCGCCGAGGTGGTCTTCGTCACCCAGGATGTCGGACAGAACGGCAAAACGGTCGCCTTCCTTGATCAGGCCCATCGCGATGCCCGCAACCGGTGCTTTAACCGGCACGCCTGCATCCATCAGCGCCAGTGAGGTACCGCATACGGAAGCCATTGAGCTGGAACCGTTGGACTCGGTGATCTCGGATACCACACGGATCACGTAGGGGAAGTCCTCGATGGTCGGCAACACGGCGGATACACCGCGGCGCGCCAGGCGGCCGTGGCCGATCTCGCGGCGCTTCGGACCGCTCATGAAGCCGGTCTCACCCACGCAGAACGGGGGGAAGTTGTAGTGCAGCATGAACGGGTCTTTGTACTCGCCGGTAACGGCATCGATGATCTGTGCATCGCGTCCGGTGCCCAGCGTGGTGGCCACGATGGCCTGGGTCTCGCCACGCGTGAACAGGGCGGAACCGTGTGCGCGAGGCAATACACCGCACTCAACGCTGATCGGGCGGACCGTGCTCAGGTCGCGGCCGTCGATACGCGGATTACCGGAAAGAATGTGTTCACGGACCAGGGATTTCTCCAGCTTGGAGATGGCGGCGGACACGTCGCCTGCAGCCGGTGCGTTCTCGTCTTCCTCGTCACACAGCGCTTCGACAACGGCTTTTTTCACCTCGCCAACGGCAGCGTAACGCTCCATTTTGTCAGCGATGGTGTAAGCGGAAACCAGTCCGTCCCGGGCGGCGGCTTCAACCTTCGCGGCCAGGTCGGCGTCGGCTTCCGGCGCTTGCCAATCCCAGTGTTCAACACCCACTTCTTCCGCCAGTTCCCTGACGGCCTGGACAACGGCCTTGGCGGCTTCGTGGCCGAAAGTCACGGCGCCCAGCATGATGTCTTCAGACAGCAGCTTGGCTTCTGATTCCACCATCAGCACGGCGCTTTCGGTACCGGCCACGACCAGGTCGAGGTCGGAATCCTGGAGCTGGGTTGCTGTCGGGTTCAGTACGTATTCACCATTGATGTAACCCACGCGGGCTGCACCGATCGGGCCGGCGAAAGGCATGCCGGACAGCGCCATCGCTGCCGAGGTGCCGATCAGGGCGGGGATATCACCACTGATGTCCGGGTTGGAAGACATCAGTGTGGCGATCACCTGCACCTCATTCATGAATCCCTTGGGAAACAGCGGACGGATCGGGCGGTCGATCAGGCGGCAAATCAGGGTTTCATGCTCTGTCGGGCGCCCTTCCCGCTTGAAGAAGCCACCGGGAATGCGTCCCGCGGCATAGAATTTTTCCTGGTAATTGACCGTCAGCGGAAAGAAGGGACGGCCAGGATCGGCCTCTTTACGGCCAACGGCCGTCACCAGAACCCGGGTGTCACCCATGGAAACCATGACGGATCCGGTGGCCTGGCGAGCGATTTGCCCGGTTTCGAGTGTGACCTCCTGGTCACCGTACTGAAACTTCTTGATCACTTTTTGCACGTGTCTGTTCCTGTTTATTTGTTAAAAGCTGAATACGCGAAAGCTCCGGCAGATACTGGATCTGCCAGAGCGAAAGCCGTGTCATGATGCAGGCCGAAGCCGCTATGCTGCTATCGGCGCAGGCCAAGACGCTTGATCAGGTCGCGATACCGCTCGATATCCTTTTTCTTCAGGTAATCGAGCAGGCTGCGGCGCTGGTTCACCATGCGCAGCAAACCGCGCCGTGAATGGTGATCGCCCTTATGAGCCTTGAAATGGTCGGTGAGATATTGGATACGACCCGTTAACAGTGCAACCTGAACTTCAGGTGAGCCGGTATCATTTTCTGAACGAGCATACTCGCTGACAATCTTTTCTTTTGCTTCTGCATCAAAAGACATGGTTCCATCTCCATATCTAGAGCCGCGAAGCCTTTGTAAAAACCCGCCGGACACGCAAACCGTGTTTTTTGGGTCTTTGCAAAAACTCCGAAGCCCCGGTTAGTGAATAAGTAAAAATTAGCGCGCCATTGTAGCCGTAACCATGACCCGAAACAAGAAGAAAACGGAGTTTCTTCTTGTTTCTCTGCTATGTATCGTCGGCCGCTCGCTACGGTGCCAGGTTCATGACGCGATTAGGTTTCAGGGTATTGCTGGAGCCGATCTCGCCAAGGCCCAACAGGCGTTCTCCCGGGCCGTAAACCCGGACTGGACCTGGCTCTGCGTCGGCTTTGACCGGGTTGCCGTGTTTGAACCTCGTTGCGGATGCTTCGTCCAGGTAAACAACGGGCCAGGCTTCCAGCCCCGCGTCGACCGGGAGTAGGAGGGATTCGGGGTCACCCGCCTCGACGCGTGCTTCCAGTTTTTCCAGGGTAACCATCCCGGCGCCGCTGAAGGAGCTGACTTCAAGCCGGCGCAGGGCCCTCAGGTGGGCGCAGCTTCCCAGCGCTTTCGCCAGGTCCTCGGCCAGGGTTCGAATGTAAGTACCCTTGGAACAGCGGGCACGAAATACCAGGTCCGGCGGCTCCCAGCCCACGCAATCGAGTTCATGGATGGTAACCGGCCGCGGCGCCCGCTCGACCACCTTGCCTGCGCGCGCCAGTTTGTACAGGGGTTGCCCTTGGTGCTTCAGAGCCGAGTACATCGGCGGAACCTGTTCGATCGGTCCACGGAAGCGCTGCATGGCCTGTTCTATCTTCGCCGCGTCGATCTGCGGCAGGGCTTCTTCGCGCAGCACACCGCCTTCTATGTCCCCGGTTTCAGTCGCAATACCAAGCCGGGCCCTCGCTTCGTAGGTTTTTTCGGCATCCAGCATGAACGCGGCTGTTTTGCTCGCTTCGCCGAGACAAATGGGCAGCATGCCGGTTGCAAAGGGGTCGAGTGTGCCGGTATGGCCCGCCTTGCGGGCCTGGAGCAGCCAGCGGACTTTCTGCACCGCCTGGTTGGACGAGTAGCCGACGGGTTTGTCCAGCAGCAGGATGCCGTGAATATCCCTGCCCTTGCGGCGCCGGCCCATCAGTCCCCGGCGGCTTCGTCGACCGATTCCTCGTTGGCGGTTTCCTGGCGGTCGGACGAAATGGCCGTGTCGATCAAGTCGTCCATACGCCGTCCCGTCTCGACGGAAGCGTCGTGGTGAAAGTGCAGTTCGGGTACGGAGCGGATGCGCATTTCCTGGCCCAGGCGTTTGCGCAGGTAGCCTGCCGCCTGGTTGAGCGCCTTGATACTGGACGCCGCTTTCTCGTGTTCAAACACGGTGACAAATACCTTGGCGTGGCTCAGGTCACGCGTGACCTCGACATCGGACAGGCCGATGAAACCGATTTCGGGGTCCTTGATCTCCATCTGGATGATCTGGGCCAGTTCCCTGCGCAGGGAACCGGCTACCCGTTCGGAACGTTTGAATTCGCGTGGCACGGCCCGCCCCCTAGAGGGTTCTCGCGACTTCGATGCGTTCGAAGCACTCGATGTGGTCGCCCGGCTTGACGTCGTTGTACATCTTTACACCGATACCGCACTCGGTACCGGACTGGACTTCGTTGACGTCGTCCTTGAAGCGGCGCAGGGATTCGAGTTCGCCCTCGAATATGACCACGTTATCTCGTAGCACGCGGATCGGGTTTTTGCGCTTGACCGCGCCTTCGACCACGATGCAACCGGCAATGGCGCCCAGCTTGGAGGAACGGAATACGTCCTTCACTTCTGCCAGGCCGATGATCTGCTCGCGCACCTCGGTGCCCAGCAGGCCGGAAATGGCCTTCTTGACCTCGTCGATCGCGTCGTAGATCACGCTGTAGTAATGCAGGTCCAACTCGTGTTCCTGGATCACCTTGCGAGCCGTTGCATCGGCACGTACGTTGAAACCGATGATGATCGCGTTGGAGGCCTGTGCCAGTGAGGCATCGTTTTCGGTAATCGCGCCCACACCGGAAGCGACCACATTGACTTTGACCTCGTCGTTGCTGAGCCGGGTCAGTGCATCGCGCAGCGCTTCCACGCTGCCCTGCACGTCGGCGCGAATCAGCAGGTTGACACTGGTCTGCTCTTCCTTGCCCATGTTTTCGAACAGGTTCTGCAGCTTGGCCGCCTGCTGGCGGGCAAGGCGTGTCTCGCGCTCCCTGTCCTGGCGGGTCGAGGAGGCCTCGCGGGCCTTGCGCTCGTTAGCCACGGCCAGAACTTCGTCACCGGCTGCGGGTACGCCCGACAAGCCCTGCACAACGGCAGGCATGGACGGCCCGGCCGACTCGATCGGGTCGCCTGCCTCGTTGAACATGGCGCGCACCCGGCCGTATTCCTGGCCGGCGAGGATCATGTCGCCGCGGTGCAATGTACCCTGCTGGATCAGCAAGGTAGCGATCGGGCCGCGTCCCCTGTCCAGGCTGGATTCGACCACGACACCGCGCGCCTTCATTTCGGGCACCGCGGTCAGTTCCATTACTTCGGCCTGCAGCAAAACATTTTCCAGCAGGGTATCGATTCCCTCACCGGTTTTGGCGGAGACATTCACAAAGATGTCCTCCCCGCCCCACTCTTCCGGAATGACCTCTTCCTTGGACAGTTCGGTGCGCACCCGGTCCAGGTCAGCGTCCGGCAGGTCGGTCTTGTTGATCGCCACGATAATCGGCGTACCGGCGGCGCGGGAGTGCTGGATGGCTTCCTTGGTCTGCGGCATGACACCATCGTCGGCCGCCACCACCAGGATCACGATGTCCGTGGCCTGGGCGCCGCGTGCGCGCATGGCGGTGAACGCGGCGTGGCCCGGTGTATCGAGGAAGGTGATGATGCCGTGATCGGTTTTCACATGGTAGGCACCGATATGCTGCGTGATGCCGCCTGCCTCACCATCGGCAATATGCGAATGGCGGATGAAATCGAGCAGCGAGGTCTTGCCGTGGTCGACGTGGCCCATCACCGTGACAACCGGTGGACGTGCGACGGCCTCACCCGCATCGGTGTCATCTTCGGCGATCAGTTCGGTTTCGATATCCTTGTCTTCGGCCATCTTGGCCGTATGGCCCATTTCTTCGACCACGAGGATGGCCGTATCCTGGTCCAGGCTCTGGTTGATGGTCACCATCATGCCCATGCCCATCAGCACCTTGATGACTTCACCGGCCTTGACCGCCATCTCCTTGGCCAGGTCGGCCACGGTAATGGCTTCGGGCACTGCGATTTCACGGGTAACCGGCGCTGTTGGCCTGGAGAACCCGTGTTCGGTCGTGCCGCGGCTGCCGGCAGCACGTGAACGCATGCCCGGCTTGCGGCGGCGGGCGGCGGCGCCACCGGCCACGTGCAACTCCTTGCGGCCATAGCGTGTTTCCTTGCCCTTACCCTTGGGCTTGGGTTTGGCGGGCTGGGCCGGCTTCGCCTTGGCCTTCTCCTGCTCGCGCCGGCGTTGTTCTTCGGCCAGTTTGCGTGCGCGTTCTTCCTCGCGCTTGCGGTCTTCGTCCTCGGCGGCACGGCGGGCCTCTTCGGCCTGCGCCTTCTCCTCGGCTTCGCGCTGCGCCTGCTCTTCGGCCGCCTTGCGGGCCGCTTCCTCGGCGATTTTGCGCTCTTCCTCTTCTTTTTTCTGACGGATCGCTTCGGCCACTTCGGCTTTCTCGCGCTCCACCGCTTCCCGCTGGAGCAGCGACTCCTCGAGAATTCGCTTGGCTTCTTCGCGATCGGCGTCGTCGGTGCCGATCTGCTCCGCCACGACTTCGCGTTTCACGTAGGTGCGGCGCTTGCGCACCTCGACGTTTACCGTGCGCGTGGCGGCACGCGGCCCGGAGCCGGACACTCGCAATTCGCTGACGGATTTCCGCTTGAGCGTGACCTTGCGCGGGGCCGTGGCATCGCTTTCCCGTTTCCCATGACTTGCTCTGAGGTGCGCGAGCAATTTTTTCTTGTCATCGTTGGAAACCGCGTCATCCGGTCCACTGGCCTTGATGCCCGCGTCATTAAGCTGCATCAGCAACTTGCTTTCTTCGACGCCCAGCACATCGGCCAGCTGGGATACGGTTACTTTTGACATATTCTGCTCCTTGAGTGATTCCGGAAGCCGGTCCGCTTCTTTTATTCTTCTTCTGCGAACCACGGTGCGCGGGCTGCCATGATCAGCTCCGCCGCGACCTCGTCACTCATGTCGTCTATTTCTTTCAACTCGTCGACCGCCAGTTCCGCCAGGTCTTCCTGTGTACGGATGCCTTTCTCCGCCAGGCGGAAAGCCAGGCGTTCGGTCATGCCTTCGAGTTCCATCAGGTCTGCTTCCGGCGCATTTTCGTCAAGGACTTCTTCCTTGGCAATCAACTGCGTCAGCAGGGCATCGCGTGCCCTTCGCCTGATCTCGGTTACGATTTCTTCGTCAAATTCCTCTATTTCGAGTAACTCCGACTCCGGCACGTAGGCTACTTCTTCGATATTGCTGAAACCCTCATGGACCAGGATGTTGGCAACGTCCTCGCCGACGTCGAGGCGTTTCATAAAACGCTCGAGGATGGCCTTGCCTTCCTCCTCGCTTTTCTGTTCAGCCTGTTCGACCGTCAGCACGTTCAGTTCCCAGCCGCTCAATTCGCTGGCCAGGCGTACGTTCTGTCCACCACGCCCGATCGCCTGCGACAGGTTGGATTCTTCCACGGCAATATCCATGGAGCGGTTTTCCTCATCGACCACAATGGAGGCCACTTCGGCCGGCGCCATCGCGTTGATCACGAACTGCGCGACGTTTTCATCCCACAGGATGATGTCGATACGCTCGCCGGCCAGCTCGTTGGAAACGGCCTGGACACGCGAGCCGCGCATGCCGACACAGGCGCCGATCGGGTCGGTGCGCTTGTCGTTGGAACGTACGGCAATCTTGGCACGACGGCCGGGGTCGCGCGCTCCACCCATGATGGACAGCAGGTCCTGACCAATTTCAGGCACCTCCAGTTCGAACAGGGCGACCAGGAACTCCACGATGGTGCGACTGGCGAACAGTTGCGGACCGCGGGGTTCCGATTTGACCTCGTAGAGAAATGCGCGCAGGCGGTCGCCGGGGCGCACCGATTCGCCGGGGATCATGTTGCGCTGTGAAATAAAAGCTTCTGCGTTGCCACCCAGGTCCAGGTACACGTTGCCGCGCTCCACGCGCTTGACGATACCGTTGATCAGTTCACCAGCCCGCTCCTGGTATTCTTCAACGACCTGGGCGCGCTCGGCTTCACGTACGCGCTGCACGATGACCTGCTTGGCGGTTTGCGCCGCGATACGGCCAAACTCCGCGTTTTCCATCGGTTCTTCGATGAAACCACCGACTTCAACCTCAGGGTCGATTTCGAGAGCGTCCTTGAGGAACAGCTGGGCGTCTTCAAACTCCATCTCTTCCTCGTCGTCGATGACTTCCCAACGTCGAAACGTGTCGTATTCGCCCGTGCTTCGGTCAATGGCCACCCGCACGTCACACTCTTCATCGCTGAGCTTGCGCGCGGCCGAGGCCAGCGCGGCTTCAAGCGCACCGAATATCACGTCTTTACTAACGCCCTTCTCGTTGGATACCGCATCCACAACCAGCAGGATCTCTTTGCTCATCGCGTCATTCTCTCTTTCAAATCAATCGGTTTTGTCTTTTGACCCGGCCAGGATCGCGTCGTAATCCGGAACCAGCCGCGCCTTTACGACGTTTCCCAGCTCCAGCACCACCTCGGATCCGTCCTGGTCAATCGTCACCGTCTCCCCGGCTACCGCCAGGATGGGGCCTTTGAACTTCCTTCTGCCGTCTACCGGTGCATAAACGGTCATTTTTACCCGTTCGCCTGTACAAGCTGCGTACTGCCCGGCTGTAAACAGCGGCCGGTCCAGTCCCGGTGAAGAAACCTCCAGCGTGTAGTGGCCCGAAATGGGATCTTCAACATCCATCAGGGCCGCGACTTCTCGCGACACGGTCGCGCAATCCTCGATCGCGATACCTTCCGGGCGGTCGATGTAAATCACCACGACCGGGTTTTTCGGGTTGCTGCTCTGTTCGATACCGACAAACTCGTAACCGAGGTCCTCGATCAATGGCTGCAGCAAATTTGTAAGCTTCGACGAACTCACATTCTCCTCCGGAGCGGGGTCAGATGCCCAACTTGCAGGCATTAAAAAAGGGCTCACTGGCCCCCTGAATAATTAAGGCCCCTGCCGGGGCCTTAGTTCAAAACCTTGGTAGCGGGGGCAGGATTCGAACCTGCGACCTTCGGGTTATGAGCCCGACGAGCTGCCAGACTGCTCCACCCCGCATCAGCAAGGAGGGCATGATAAGTTCTTCCACGCCCTAATTCAAGGGTAAACCCGGTTCTGAGGCACATTTATTTATTCCGGGTCGCCCGCGGACCCGGAAAAAAATGAGAGCACCGTACTCCGGTCATTAATTTTAGCAAATCTGCCTTTTGACGGCCAAATCAAAAAGGTTGTAGCCGCCGGGGCCGGAGCCACGGTCTGTCACAATTTTACCTGAGCAAGATCAGATTAAGCGCGACATTTTGTAGCAAATGAGCGATCGGGATTCTACAGTGATGCGGCCTGGCACACAGACCTCGAGACAGGCTAAGGACTCCAGGCAGGAACATTGGAAAACAGGGCACAACCTGGCCATGTTTAACGCTTACAACGTCGCGCCTGACGTTATTTATGGAGATGGAAATGAACCAATATCTAAACTCTGTATTGGCCACAGTCAAAGCAAAAAACCGCGGTGAAGAAGAGTTCCACCAGGCAGTAGAAGAGGTCCTGGAAACACTCGGCCCGGTTCTGGAAAAACACCCCGAATACATCGAGGCAAAAATTGTTGAACGTCTGGTTGAGCCAGAACGGATGATCGTTTTCCGCGTTCCCTGGTTGGATGATGCTGGTGAAGTCCAGGTCAACCGGGGCTTCCGTGTTGAATTCAACAGTTCCATCGGTCCATACAAAGGCGGCTTGAGGTTCCACCCCAGTGTCAACCAGGGCATTCTGAAGTTCCTCGGTTTTGAACAGGTTCTCAAAAACAGCCTGACCACGCTGCCCATGGGTGGCGGCAAGGGTGGCTCTGACTTCGACCCCAAGGGCAAATCTGATAACGAAGTTATGCGCTTCTGCCAGAGCTTCATGACCGAACTCTCCCGCCACATCGGCCCGAACACCGACGTTCCCGCCGGCGACATCGGCGTCGGCGGCCGTGAGATCGGTTACCTGTTCGGCCAGTACAAACGCTGCCGCAACGCCTTTGAGGGCGTGCTGACCGGCAAGAACCTGAATTGGGGCGGCAGCCTGATCCGTCCGGAAGCAACCGGTTACGGAACGGTCTACTTCGCCAAGGAAATGCTGGCGACCCAGGGCAAAACCTTTGAGGGCCTGAGGGTCGCCGTGTCCGGTTCCGGAAACGTGGCCCAGTACGCAACCGAGAAAGTCAACGACTTCGGCGGCAAGGTCGTGACCCTGTCCGATTCCAGCGGTTATATCGTTGATAATGACGGCATCACGCCGGAAAAACTGGCCTACGTGTTCGAACTGAAAAACGAGCGGCGCGGACGGATCAAGGAATATGTCGAACAATACCCGTCGGCAAGTTACCACGAAGGCACGGGTGTGTGGAGCGTTCCGGTCGACGTGGCCCTGCCCTGCGCAACCCAGAATGAACTGCATGGCGACGACGCGGAAATCCTGCTGAAGAACGGTTGCTTCTGTATTGCCGAAGGCGCCAACATGCCCAGCACGCCAGAAGCCATCGAAAAGATCCAGGCAGCCAAGATCCTGTACGGACCGGGTAAGGCCGCAAACGCCGGCGGCGTCGCCGTTTCTGGCCTGGAAATGTCACAGAACAGCATGCGCCTGAGCTGGACCCGAGAGGAAGTGGACAAGCGCCTGCACGACATCATGATATCGATCCACAGCGCCTGCGTTGAAACAGCCAAAGAATACGGCGAGCCGGGTAACTACGTCCTGGGCGCCAACATCAGTGGTTTCATCAAGATTGCAGACTCCATGCTCGACCAGGGCGTCGTCTGACCCACCAGGAAAGAGCCGGGTAATCGCTTATGCGGTATCCGGCTCTTTTTTTTTACATCTTCGGTGTGTAGCCTCCATACTGAACGGCAAGCGGCATGCTGCCGGGTCATAACGGTTGCTGAATTTTTATGAACACCAGGGTCGAACTGAAAAAGCCTGAAAGCGAAGCAGCGCGATTCGAATCGCTGATGTCTTTCAGAATCTCGAAAATCCTTCTGGTTTCCAGCCTCTACGATATCTACAACCTGCGGGAAGACGGCCTGCTGGCGGACAGGCTGCTGTCTGAATACTCCGAACTCAGCCTGTCCAGCGCGCCGACTTTCAAGCGGGTGGATTCGGGTTCAAGCGCATTGGAAGCGCTCGAGGAAACCCATTATGAGCTGATCATCGTCCTGCGCACGCTCAGTGACGTTGACGCGGCCGAGTTTACGCGGCGGGCAAAGCAGCTGCGCCCCGGCATACCGGTGGTGCTGCTGGCATTCCACCACCGTGAACTGGAGCTGACACGAGAGCAAGTCAAGCAGGCTTTTGACAACATATTCATCTGGAACGGTGAATCCAAGATGCTCCTGACCATCATCAAGCTGGCCGAAGACAAGGTGAATGTCGAGGCGGACACGGCACAGGGTGGTGTCCGGGTGATCATCCTGGTCGAAAACTCGGTCCGTTTTTACTCGTCCTACCTGCCGCTGATGTACACCGAGATCATGCAGCAGGCCGCTGCGCTGCTATCGGAAGGCATCAATTCCACCAACCGCCGGCTGCGCATGCGCGCGCGGCCCAAGATCCTGCTGGCTGAAAATTTTGAAGACGCCGTTTCACTGTTCAGAAAGTACAGAAAAAACCTGCTGGGCGTCATATCGGACATCCAGTTCCCCAAGCATGGCCAAATCGATGAAACGGCCGGCATCAAGCTGGCGCGGCTGATCAAGAAGAAACTCCCCGACCTGCCTGTGCTGTTACAGTCGTCAGACCAGTCGAAGGCGGAACAGGCCGCCGCCTGTGATGCCGGTTTCCTGAACAAGACATCACCCAAGCTACTGAACAAGCTCAGCGTGTTCATCAACCGGAATTTTGGTTTTGGTGATTTTGTATTCAAGTTACCCGATGGTTCGGAGCTGGACCGGGCAAGCGGTTTCAAGGAAATGCAGGAGTGTATTGCACGGGTCGATATCAATTCCCTGGTCTTTCACGCCGAGCGAAACCATTTTTCCAACTGGCTGATCGCACGCACGGAATTTGAACTCGCAAACAGTCTCAGGCCGCGCAAGGTGAGTGAGTTTGTTGACCGCCGCGATCTGCGAAAATTCCTGTTGGAAATTTTCAGCAACTTCCGCTACGAGAGGCAGGTCGGCCTGGTCACGGACTTTCGCAGGGACATCTACGACGGCCATGCCGAGTTCCTGCGAATCGGAACCGGTTCACTGGGCGGCAAGGGCCGCGGGCTCGCGTTCATTAATCACCTGTTCAATACCTACCCCATCTATGATGCTTTCCCGGGAATCCGGATTTCCGTGCCGCGCACGGCGGTCATATGCACCGGCGCCTTTGACCAGTTCATGGAAGACAACGACCTGATCGAGTACGCACTGGACGAACACACGGACGAGGAGATCATTGCAGCCTTCAGCAATGCCACCGTGCCGCGGGCGCTGGAGGAGGATTTGAAGGCCTTCCTGGCCGTGGCGGACTACCCGCTGGCGGTGAGGTCTTCTTCGCTGCTGGAGGACTGTTACTACCAGCCGTTCGCCGGTATTTTCGATACACACTTCCTGCCCAACAACCACCCGTCACTGGAGGGCCGCCTGCAGAGGTTGCTGGCCGCCATCAAGCTGATCTATGCGTCGGTGTATTTCCACAATGCAAAAAACTACACCGTTGCCACCGGGAACCGCACCGAAGAAGAAAAAATGGCGGTCATTCTTCAGAAAATCGTGGGCAAGGAGCGGGATGGCTATTTCTACCCGGTCCTGTCCGGCATGGCGCGTTCCTACAACTTCTATTCGATTGGCCACATCCAGCCGGAAGAAGGTATCGCCTATACCGCGCTCGGCCTCGGTAAAACTATCATGGAAGGTGAGAACTGCCTGTTTTTTTCTCCGGCTAATCCGAAAGTGCTGCCGCAGTTTCCCACGGCAAGGGATTTCCTGCGTAATTCCCAGAACGAGTTTTTTGCCGTCGACCTGAGAAAACCCTCGGTCTTCCCGGCGGTCGGTGGCGAAGTCGGCCTGGTCAAACTCAAAATCACCGAGGCCAAACAGCATGGCGTGCTCCGCTACGTGGGCTCGACCTACTCTGCCGACAACGATCGCATCTATTCCGGGGTGAGGCGAAAAGGCGCCCGTATCGTAACCTTCGACCCCATCCTCAAATCAAATATTTTCCCCTTGGGTGAGCTCCTGCAGTACTTCCTTGAAGTCGGAAGCAAGGCAATGAATGTGCCGGTGGAACTGGAATTTGCCGCGGAAATCAATTCCGATCCGGACCAGCCGGACCAGTTCCGCCTGCTGCAAATCAGGCCCATGATGGTGGCTGAGTCCTTCGAGGACGTATCCGTCAACGACGGTGATGAACACCGCGTTTTCTGCCGCTCCGATCAGTCGCTGGGTAATGGGCGGATTGACGATATCAGGGACATCGTGTTCGTTAAAAGTGAGAACTTCCTACGCGAAAACATGATCCACATGGCGGATGAAATCGGCAGGTACAACCAGGCGTTCAAGGATGCGGGCAGGCCTTACATGCTGATCGGCCCCGGGCGCTGGGGAACGACCGACCGCTGGCTGGGCATCCCCACCAAGTGGGACCAGATTTCTTCAGCCCGGGTAATCGTCGAGGCCGATTACGGCGATTTCGTGGTCGAGCCCTCTTTCGGCACGCACTTCTTCCAGAACCTGATCACCTTCGCGATCGCCTACCTGACCATCAACAGTTCCAGCAGAAACAACGTTCTCGACTGGGGCTGGCTCAATGCGCTCGATGCCGTTTCAGAAACCGGCTACGTCAGGCACGTCCGCCTGGAAGAACCGTTGGAAGTGAAGGTGGATGGACGCAGTGGCGAGGCGGTTGTATTTCGCTGAGACCCAGAACGGGAAAGACCGGGGTCAGAGTAAAAATAAATGGGGCCGGATAAGAATCAAAAAACTTATCCGGCCCCATTTATTTTTACTCTGACCCCCGGATATTCTTATCCGAACGAACTCATGCAGACCTGGATCAGGGACGCGGAGAAGATACCCAGTCCGAGCATGATGATGCCGTTCAGTGAAATCACGGCACGGAAATCAACCGGTGCGTCGATCGGCGTTTCAGAGACCGGTTCGTCGAAGTACATCAGTTTGACCACGCGGATGTAGTAGAACGCACCAACCACCGAGAAGACGACCGCGATGATGGCCAGCCAGACCAGTCCGGCGTCCAGGGCGGCCTTGATGACCAGCCACTTGGCAAAGAAGCCAACAAAGACAGGCACGCCCGCCATTGAGAACATCACCATGGCCATGATGGCCGCGTACCAGGGATTGCGCTGGTTCAGGCCTTTGAAGTCTTCCAGTTTTTCCGCTTCCACGCCGTGGGACGACAGCAGGATCACCATGCCGAAGGCCGCGGCAGACATCAGTGCATAGACGATGACGTAGAACATGCCTGCGCCGTACCCTTCAGCGGTGCCGGGCAACAGTCCCATCAGCACGAAACCCATGTGTGAGATCGTCGAATAGGCAAGCATGCGCTTGATATTGGTCTGCGCGATAGCCGCCAGGTTACCGACGACGATGGACAGCACGACCAGTATGCTCAGCATCTGCATCCAGTCGCCTTGCAAATCACCCAGGCCCGTCTGCAGCAGGCGAAAGGCCATCGCGAATGCAGCCAGCTTGGGCACCGTCGAGATGAACAGGGTCGTTGACACGGGCGCGCCGTGATAGACATCCGGCACCCACATGTGGAAGGGCACCGCACCGAACTTGAAGGCCAGCCCAACGACCAGGAAGACCAGGCCGAAGACCAGCATGATATCGTCCGAACCGTTGACCTTGACGGCATCGGCGATCTGGTAGAGGTCCAGGGTCCCCGTTGCGCCGTAAATCATGGACATGCCGTAAAGCAGCATGCCGGAAGCCATCGAACCGAGCACGAAGTATTTCATGGCCGCTTCCGAACCGCGCCCGGAGTCCCGGTTGAAGGCAACCAGTGCGTAGGAGGCCAGCGAGGTAAGCTCCAGGCCGAGGTACACCATCACCAGGCTGTTGGCGGAAATCAGCAGCATGACGCCCAGCAGGGCGAACAGGCTGAGCGTGTAGA
>JAZBOH010000238.1:0-2179 GCA_036351055.1 Lysobacterales bacterium | reverse complement strand
TCCAGGGTCAGGTGGAAGGCACCATCAGCCTGAAGGCCCACCAGGTCGTGGTCGGCGAATCGGGCCAGGTCTCCGCCGACATCCTGGCCAAGACCATCAAGATCGATGGCAAGGTCAACGGCGATATCACCGGCACCGAAAATGTCGTGATCTCCAAGCTCGGCAATGTGCGCGGCAATATCATCGCGCCGCGGGTATTGCTGGAGGATGGCGCCATTTTCAAGGGCAGCATCGATATGGATCCCGGCGACACCGCGGCGAAGAGCGCGCCGCAGGCGGCCAAGGAACCCACTGCATTTCCCTCCCAGGAAAACAAGGCTCCCCGGTTGGATCTGAAGAGCGGCTAGGCTATTTCACCGTCGCATGGAGCGCGACACAACAGCCTTGCCGTGATCCCCAGTCAGCCCTCTGCCCTGCTGCCGTCCCTGTTCGAGCATGTCGACGAGGGACGGCGCCTGACCGTACTGCATATCGGTCCCGCCCTGCCGGAAACCGTGACGTTTTTTTCCCACTATCGCTGCAAGCTCCACTTTATCGACCTGTTCGGCGACCTGGCCAAACTGGCTCCCGCCGAGGATGCCACGGTCTCCCTGGAGCAGACCTTGCTCGACCTGATGCAGATCCCCGCCGGAACGAGATTCGACCTGTGCCTGTTCTGGGACCTGTTCAACTTTCTCCAGCGCGACGCTATCGGCGCCCTGGCACACACGCTGGCCCCTCATCTCAAGGATACTACCCTCGCCCACGGTTTTGCGGTTCACAGCCTGAAGACCCCCCAAAGCGGCAAGATGTACGGCATAAAGGAGCTCGACCAGATCAGCACCCGGGCCAGGGCGACGCCGCTACCGGGTTACAGCCCCTGCAACCAGGGCCAGCTGGAAAGGACGCTGGATTGCTTCTCGGTCACCCGCAGTGTGCTGTTGCCCGAGGGCCGGCTGGAACTACTGCTGCGGGCCAGTCGGCGAAACTGACACCACAGTCCCCGGCGGCGGTGGGCGGAAGCGTCAATCGCGAATATTCGCCTCGATCCGGATACCGCAGGGGTCCTCACAGAACACCTGGGAAATATTGAAATCGGGCAGGTGCCTGACCTCATAGGCCACGCCCATCCGGTCCAGACGTTCTGTATAGGCTTTCAGTCCGTGTACCTCGAATGCCACGTGGTCCAGGTAATGGCGTGCTGGGGCGCGCTGATGGACATCGCTCTCAATCAGGTGAACGATTGCGCGCCCGTCCCCGTACAACCAGTAACCGGGAATGCCGAAATCGGGGCGCGGGCCCACCTCGAGCTCCAGCACCTCGCAGTAGAAATCCCGGGTCGCCTCCAGCAGGGTCATGGGTGCAGAAATATTGATGTGGTCTATTTTCATCGAATCACTCCCCCCGCTTTTACACCGGACCAGCCGGTGTTATTGGCAGGATAGCATCGCCCCCCCGCCATTGGCCGCAAAAAAATTGCGTCGACGTAAATCCGTTACCGAAATCCGGGCGTAACTACTGTCAACAACCGAATGGAGAACATCATGGAATCTTCTGTCGCTGAAAAAATGTTGACCTTCCCCAGCCAGCTGTCGCCCGAGGCAAAGCTTGTGCGAGACGCCCTGATAGCGCGCGGACTCGAGACCCCCATGGTGCCCAACGGCCTCAGTCGGGATGAGAAATACCGCCGGATCACCGCGGCTTTTACCGACATCACACGTACCCTGGGCCTGGACCTGACAGACGACAGCCTCTGTGAGACCCCCCACCGCATCGCCAAGATGTACGTCGACGAGATTTTTTCAGGCCTCGACTACGGCAGGTTCCCGAAGATAACCGCCATCGACAACAAAATGCAGGTGGAGGAGATGGTACAGGTCGACAACATCGACCTCGTCAGCACCTGCGAGCACCACTTCGTCACCATCGATGGCAGTGCCACAGTGGCCTACATTCCCGGCGAGAAGATCATTGGCCTGTCGAAAATCAACCGCATCGTGCGTTTCTTCGCCCAGCGACCCCAGGTGCAGGAGCGCCTGACCCAGCAGATCCTGGTCGCCCTGCAGACTCTGCTGGGGACGGAAGACGTGGCGGTCACCATCAACGCTGTCCATTACTGTGTCAAATCCCGCGGCGTGATGGACACCAACTCCACCACCCGGACCACCGCCCTGGGCGGCGCTTTTAAAACCGACGCCCG
>JAZBOH010000237.1:0-6281 GCA_036351055.1 Lysobacterales bacterium | reverse complement strand
GCCTCAAGCAGATGGAGAATCGGCGGCAGCAGCAAATTGAAGACCAGCAACGCCTGCAGCGCGAGGCGCTGGAAGCCCGGCAGGCCGAGGAACAGGCCCGGGAGTTCAGGGCGGGGCAAACAGCTGCCTCGCGCAAGCAATATGTTGCTACCATTGCCGCAGTGGTCACCGACAACTGGCTGCGCCCCCCCACGGCTCAAGCCGGTCTGCGCTGCACGGTCCGCGTGGTGCAGATTCCGGGTGGTGAGGTGATCTCCTCGAGCCTGGTCGGAAGGTGTAACGGCGACGAAGTGACCAAGCGCTCGATCCTGGCGGCGGTGGACCGCACGGGTATGCTGCCTTACCGTGGCTTCGAGCAAGTATTCACCAGGGAAATCGAATTCATATTTACATACAGCGGTGATTGATAACGTGAGACAAAATTCATACCGGCTATTGGCCATATTGATGTTCCTGCTGACCGCCAGCGCGGCCCAGGCACAACTCCAGATCGAAATTATCGACGGCAACCCGAGTGCCTTGCCCATTGCCGTGGTGCCTTTCCAGTGGATGGAAGCCGGCCCCCCGCCGATCGACACGGTAGACCAGATCGTTTCCGGCGACCTGTACCGTTCCGGCCTGTTCGACCCGATGGCCGTGGAGGACATGGCGGACAAGCCGGTCGACCAGGAAGGCATCCGATTCGGAACCTGGCGCCTGATGAAAGTGGACTACATCGTGATCGGCAAGGTGCGCACGCCGGCGGATGGACAGGGCCACGAAATCATTTACCAGTTGTTCGACGTGCACAAGCAGGAACAGGTGCTGTCGCGTATCACCACGGTTGGTCCCGGTGACCTGCGCTTTGGCGCCCACCGTGTCGCCGACTCCATCTACGAGGCGCTGACCGGCGTGCCGGGCGCCTTCTCCACCCGTATTGCGTACGTCACGTCGACCGGCCTGGGCAGCGAGCAGCGGTACAAGTTGGTGGTGGCCGATGCCGACGGCTACGGACCGCAGTCCATCGTGGGTTCGCCGGAACCCCTGCTGTCACCGGCCTGGTCTCCCGATGGCCGCAAGCTGGCCTACGTGTCGTTTGAGCAGGGAAACTCGGCCATTTACATGCAGGACGTATCAACCGGGGCCCGCGAACTGCTTTCCAGCGGCAAGGGCATCAACGGCGCACCCGCGTTCTCGCCCGATGGCCGCAAGTTGGCGCTGACCCTGTCGCGCACCGGTAACCCTGAAATCTACATCCGCGACATGGCGACCGGCCGCACGGACCAGATCACCCAGCACTGGTCGATCGATACCGAGCCGGCCTGGTCACCCGATGGCCGCCACGTGTATTTCACCTCAGACCGGGGTGGCCGGCCGCAGATTTACAAGGTAGCTGCCTCCGGTGGCAGCCCGGAGCGGGTGACCCTGGAAGGAGAATACAATGCACGCGCCAGCGTTGCGCCCGATGGGCGCAAAATCGCTGTAGCGCAAGGACGGGGAAACGAGTATCGTATAGCTGTCTGGGACATTGAGGCTGAACGCTTTTCGGTTCTGACGCCAGGGCGGTTGGACGAGTCTCCGAGCTTTGCCCCGAACGGCAGCATGATCCTCTACGCCACCCGCGAGGGTGACCGCGGGGTCTTATCTGCCGTGTCGGCAGATGGAAACGTTCGAACCCGCCTGATTCTCAGTGAAGGAGACGTTCGGGAACCCGCATGGTCGCCCGTAATCAGGTAGAATATAGATCATATAAATTGCGTGGGGCCGTAGAGGAAGGCCCGATCAAAAAAACCAGGAGGAAATGATGAAAAGCGCATGGCGACTCACTCTCGTATTGATGATTACCTTTACATTCGCAGCATGTAAATCAACCCCGGAACCGACCGAAGCACCGGAACCGGTCCAGGAAAAACCACCGGTCGTTGAAACCGCCGCGGCACCCGATGCCCGTGATTACACCGATGCCCGCAACTTCGACAACCCGGAAAGCCTGCTGTCGAAGCGCGTCATCTATTTCGATTTCGACAAATCAACGATCCGTCCCGAATACCGCGGAATCGTCCAGGCGCACGCCGCCTACCTGGCTTCCAGCGGAAGCGCCCGCATGACCCTCGAAGGCCATGCCGACGAACGTGGTACGCGTGAGTACAACCTCGGTCTCGGCGAACGCCGTGGCAATGCAGTCTCTGGCCTGATGTCCGCCCAGGGTGGTCGCGGAAACCAGCTGACGGTCGTCAGCTACGGTGAAGAGCGTCCGACCTGCCGCGTCAGCGATGACGAATGCTGGTCCATGAACCGCCGCGTGGAGATCGTTTACACGGCCAAGTAATGATGTTACATAGCTTTATTTACAAATCAACGATGGCCGGCCTGGTGCTGGCCATCGTTCTATCCGCCCCTGCCGCCGCACAAGACGCCGACCCGCAGCTGATGGGCAACCTGGTGCTCCAGGTGCAGGAGTTGCAGGACGAGGTCCGTACGCTTCGCGGCATGCTGGAAGAACAGGCCCGCGAACTCGAGAACCTGAAGCGCCGCCAGCGCGACCAGTACCTCGACCTGGACCAGCGCATCTCCGATACGCGCAATGCACAGCCGATCAGTGCCGGCGGTGCCGCGGCGGCCGGCGCTTACACATCACAGCCCGACGTGCAGACAACCCCGGCCCAGGACGTGCCTGATGTGCGCGACCCGATGGTCTCGCAGTCCCAGGTGGTTGGCATTGGTGAGCCCACCACGCAGAGCCAGACCGTGGCCGCTTCGCCGGAAAACGAAAAGGCTGCCTACGACCAGGCTTTCCAGGCTTTGAAGGAACTGCGTTACGCAGACGCGGCCGAGGAATTCCAGTCATTCCTGGATGCCTACCCGGACAGTGAGTACGCCGATAATGCGCAGTACTGGCTGGGCGAGTCCTATTACGTGACGCGTAACTACGACATCGCGCTGACCGCGTTCCAGGACCTGCTGGACAACTTCCCGGAAAGCCCCAAGGCGCCCGACGCGCTGCTGAAGATCGGTTACACGCACTACGAACTCGAGCAGTGGGACAGCGCCCGGGCCGCATTGACGCAGGTGCAGGAGAACTTCCCCGACAGCACCCTGTCGCGGCTGGCCGAAAACCGCCTGCGCTCCATGCGCATGGAAGGCCATTACTAGGCTGGTTGGAGCGGCTTCAGCCGCGATAAAATACCCCCATGCCTGAACCCACCCCGCCAAAATCCCGCAAAGGCCTCCTGAAAATCACCGAGATTTTCCATTCTCTCCAGGGCGAGGCCCTGCAGGCGGGCCTGCCCACCGTATTCGTCCGCCTGACCGGCTGTCCATTACGCTGCACCTACTGCGACAGCGAATACGCCTTTTACGGCGGAGAATGGATGCACTACGGCGACATCCTGGCGGAGATACGCAGGTACGGGACGCCCCATGTCTGCGTTACCGGCGGTGAACCCCTGGCGCAGAAACGCTGTGCGAAATTCCTGCAGCTTCTATGTGACGAGGGATATAAGGTATCACTGGAAACCAGCGGCGCCGTGGACATCAGCGTGGCCGACCGGCGCGTAAGCCGGGTCATGGACCTCAAGACGCCGGAGTCCCGCGAGGAAAGCAGCAACCGCTGGGAGAACCTGGAAGAACTGACTGATCACGACCAGATCAAGTTCGTCATCTGTTCACGCTCCGATTACGAGTGGGCCAGGGAGAGACTTGCCGGGCACGATCTGAACGGCTATTGCGAAGTTCTGTTCTCCCCGGCCTGGGGCCTGGTTGAGCCGACTGAACTGGCCGGGTGGATACTGGAAGACCAGTTGCCGGTAAGATTCCAACTCCAGTTGCACAAGCTTCTCTGGGGCGACGAGCCGGGCCGCTAAGGAATAATAAAGATGCAAAAAGCCGTAGTACTGGTATCAGGTGGCCTGGATTCTGTAACCGCGCTGGCAATGGCGCAGGAACAGGGTTTCGAGTGTTTCGGCCTGTCCGTGAATTACGGCCAGAGACACAGCTCGGAGCTGGACGCCGCAAAGCGGGTTAGCGACAAGGCCGGTGTAGCGCTCAAGGTTTTACCGCTGGATCTGCGCGCTATTGGCGGGTCGGCCCTGACGGATGATATCGACGTTCCGGAGGATGGTGGTAGCGGAATCCCTGTGACCTATGTGCCTGCCCGCAATACCATCATGCTTTCCCTGGCTCTGGCCTGGGCCGAGGTGCTGGGCGCTGACGATATATTTATCGGCGTGAATGCCGTGGACTATTCCGGCTACCCGGATTGCCGCCCCGAATTTATCGAGGCCTACCAGCAAATGGCGCGCCTGGCGACCAAGGCCGCCGTGGAAGGCGCCGAGATGACCATCCACACGCCACTGATCGATCTGACCAAGGCTGAGATTATCAGGGAAGGCGCCCGGCTTGGCGTTGATTATTCCCTGACCGTCTCCTGTTACCAGGCGGACGCGGAGGGCAGGGCCTGCGGTGTTTGCGATTCCTGTCGAATCCGCAAAGACGGCTTCGCAGCAGCGGATGTGCCGGATCCAACCCGGTACCGTTAGTTCAGGCGATTCAGCACGGAAAACGCTTGAGCCGAAAGGGAATTTCACCTACAATTCCGCACCTTCCCCCGGGGGCCGTTAGCTCAGTTGGTAGAGCACCGGACTTTTAATCCGATGGTCGTAGGTTCGAATCCTACACGGCCCACCATTTTCGTAAGGTGTATTCCGGTCACATGGTTAACGCATTGTCCGTTGCGACCTGCTCTTGGCAGAATCAGTTCACCATTGCCTTTAGTTTTCTCTGGCACTTTACTCTGACCCCATAGTTTGGACTCAATCTGGTCTGAGTCCATCGCCCATGCAGAAACCCTTTTCCCAAGCCTGTGAGAACAATAAGGCGCCGATTCTTTCGGTGTTAGAACGAGCCTTTGCCGAGGTTGAATCGGTCCTGGAAATTGGTAGTGGTACCGGGCAGCACGCGGTCTGGTTTGCCGGGCATTTACCCCATTTACGTTGGCAGCCTTCGGACCAGGAGGTGAATTTAGCGGGGATGCAATTGTGGTTTGACGAGGCGTCGTTGGCAAACCTGTTGCCGCCGGTGGTGCTGGATGTAACCCAACCGCATTGGCCGGTTCGCCAAACAGATGCAATTTTTACTGCCAATACCCTGCACATTATGGCCTGGGATGCGGTGCAGGCATTTTTTGCCCGCGTGCCTGAAGTATTGCTGCCAGGTGGAAAACTGTGCGTTTACGGCCCGTTTAATTATAAGGGGGCGTATACCAGTGAAAGTAATGCACGATTTGACCAGTGGTTGGCCGAGCAATGCGCGGTCAGTGCGATTCGGGATTTTGATCAAGTGAACCGTTTGGCGGAAGAGGCCGGGTTGAGTTTGATCGCTGATCACGCGATGCCGGCGAACAACCGGCTGCTGGAGTGGCAAGCAAACCTTTGACGATTAGGCTCCTCGGGAGTATTGGGGTCAGGGTAAAGGGAGTGAGCTTTCCCTGATTCGGTTAAGCTCTTGTTGTTTGCTCATCACTTCTCTCGCGGCTTTTTTATAGAATGGCCGCAGTGTTTTCTTCAAATTTACCAGAACTTCACTTGAAGGGATTTCCTTCAGGCTACTGAAAATTGCCAATGCGTAAGTGATGTCATACTGAGACAGGGCATTGCTGCGTTCTACCGCCGGGCCCGAGCAGCTCCCACATGAACGAATCTTTGCCGTATGGGCGCTATTTGCCATCATCAAACCAAAGCCCATAAAGACCGCCACAACCTCCGTGACATGCGGCCAGTTCTCCACCCCGCCGGGTGGTGGTTCTTGCGACATGTTACCCAGGTAATGGGCCAGCACATGGGCAAAATCAGCAATAAGAACTTCGGGGTTCCGTAACTGACCCGGACTATAGGCAACAGGTAGTTGATGAACAACTGCACCTGAAGGTGTGATTCCCTTTGAGCCTCGCAACGCTCCCTTTATTTCGATTTTGGGTACTTCAGCGGGCCTGCCTTCAGCCAGATTTGTCAGTTTTGTTGGCCAGTGCTTGAGTCCGGCATGTTCTTTAACCTGGTTGAAGATCAGGTTCGCCATGCCATGTACACTGTTTTCCGTACCGGGGAAATGTTGGTTGGATGGTGTTACCAGGATGGTCTCGTCATAAAACACCCTCGCATCCAAATTCCTCAATGCCCAGGCAAATGTATCAAACAGCCAGAGTGTCGATTCTTCGTCGAGGCAGGCTTTGGGTTTTATTAATCTGGAAAGCATGTCCACTCTACTGAAAATGTAAGCTGGGCAGAATTTTACAGTGTCTTGGTGTT
>JAZBOH010000236.1:0-15570 GCA_036351055.1 Lysobacterales bacterium | reverse complement strand
GTAGTGGCGCGCATCAGATTCGTACTCAACGTGCGCGGTTGCAATCGTAATACCGCGTTCACGCTCTTCCGGTGCGTTGTCGATCTGGTCAAAGGCCTTCACTTCACCGCCGCGGTCTTCCGCACAGACCATCGTCATCGCCGCCGTCAGCGTCGTCTTGCCGTGATCCACATGACCAATCGTGCCCACGTTCACGTGGGGCTTTGTACGTTCAAACTTTGCTTTTGACATCAGATATTTCCTCTACTGTCAGCCTGGTCAGATGAATCAGGCGGTTTTCTTGATGATTTCTTCAGCGACGCTTGAAGGCGCTTCGCTGTAATGATCGAATTCCATGGTGTAAGTCGCACGGCCCTGGGTCTGTGAACGCAGGTCCGTGGCGTAACCGAACATCTCGGCCAGCGGTACGTGTGCATTAACCATCTTGCCGGCCGGGCTGTCTTCCATGCCCTGCAATATGCCGCGACGGCGGGTCAGATCACCCATTACGTCGCCCATGTAATCTTCCGGCGTAACGACCTCGACTTTCATCATCGGCTCCAGCAGAACCGGGTCGGCAATCTGCGCGGCATTCTTGAATGCCATGGAACCGGCTACCTTGAAGGCCATCTCCGATGAATCGACCTCGTGGTATGAACCGTCAAAAAGGGTTACCTTGACGTCGACCACCGGGTAACCGGCAATAACACCATTGGCAACCTGCTCCTGGATTCCCTTGTCCACGGAATTGATGTATTCACGCGGAACCGCGCCACCCACGATACTGTTGACGAACTCGTATTCCTCTCCCTGGGGCAGAGGCTCGAGCCGGATCTGGACGTGACCGTACTGGCCGCGACCGCCGGACTGGCGCACGAATTTACCTTCTGCTTCAACCGTCTTGCGGATCGTTTCGCGATAAGCAACCTGCGGGCGACCCACATTGGCTTCGACCTTGAACTCGCGCTTCATGCGGTCGACGATGATGTCGAGGTGAAGTTCACCCATACCGGAAATAATGGTCTGGCCGGATTCTTCGTCCGTGTGAACACGGAAGGAAGGATCTTCCTGGGCCAGCTTGCTCAGCGCAATACCCATTTTTTCCTGGTCGGCCTTGGTCTTCGGCTCGACGGCGACCGAGATCACCGGATCGGGAAACTCCATGCGCTCCAGTGTTATGACGTCTTTCAGGTCACACAGGGTCTCGCCCGTGGTGATGTCTTTCAGGCCGACAGCAGCGGCGATATCACCGGCGCGAACTTCCTTGATTTCTTCACGGGAGTTCGAATGCATCTGCAAGATGCGGCCGACACGTTCCTTTTTGCTCTTGACCGGGTTGTAAACCGTATCTCCGGACTTCAGCACACCGGAATAAACACGGAAGAAGGTCAGCGTACCAACATAGGGATCGGTCGCGATCTTGAATGCCAGGGCCGCAAACGGCTCTTCGTCCGAACTCTTACGCACACCTTCCGATTCGTCTTCGTTGATTCCCTTGATCGCCGGAACATCCAGCGGAGAGGGCATCAGCTGAACAATTGCATCCAGCAGGGGCTGTACGCCCTTGTTCTTGAATGCGGTGCCGCACAGGCAGGGCACGATGTCGTTCTGCAGTGTGCCGGCGCGCAGACCCTGGTAAATCTGGGCTTCGGTCAATTCACCGCCTTCGAGGTAGGCGTCCATCAGGTCTTCCGACGCCTCGGCAGCAGACTCGACCATGAATTCACGCGCGGCCTCGGCCTCGGCGACCATGTCCGCGGGAATATCCTGTATTTCGTAGTTCCTGCCCTGGTCGGCAGCGTTGTCATAGACAATGGCTTTCATGCTGACCAGGTCAATAACACCTGCAAAGTCTTCCTCGGCACCGATCGGCAACTGCACGGGAACCGGACGCGCACCAAGGCGATCCTTGATCTGCTTGACGACGCGCACAAAGTTGGCGCCGGTACGGTCCATCTTGTTGACAAAGCACATACGCGGAACGTTGTAACGCGTCGCCTGCCGCCAGACCGTTTCGGACTGGGGCTGGACGCCGCCTACCGCGCAGAAAACGGCAACGGTGCCATCGAGAACCCGCAGGGAACGCTCAACTTCAATCGTGAAGTCAACATGGCCCGGGGTGTCGATGATGTTGATACGGTGTTCTTTGAACTGCTGATCCATGCCTTTCCAGAAGCAGGTGGTGGCAGCGGACGTGATCGTGATGCCACGTTCCTGCTCCTGCTCCATCCAGTCCATGGTGGCGTTGCCATCGTGAACTTCACCGATCTTGTGTGATACACCGGTGTAAAAAAGGATTCGTTCGGTCGTCGTCGTCTTACCGGCATCGATATGAGCCATGATGCCGATGTTGCGATAACGATCAATGGGCGTTGTACGGGGCACTGTTCAGTTCCTCGATAAATTCTGTAGGTTAAAGCCGCGCTTACCAGCGGTAGTGTGCGAAGGCTTTGTTCGCCTCGGCCATGCGATGCGTATCTTCACGCTTCTTGACAGCCGTGCCACGCTGCTCGACGGCGTCCAGCAGCTCACCTGCAAGACGGTTCGGCATGCTCTTCTCACCGCGCTTGCGCGCCGCATCGATAAGCCAGCGCATGGCCAGGGTCTGGCGACGCTTGGGACGCACTTCAACGGGCACCTGGTAGGTCGCACCGCCTACACGGCGGGATTTAACCTCGACCATCGGCGCCACGTTTTCCAGGGCCTTTTCTACCAGCTCGACCGCGTCAGCGCTCTTGTTCTTTTCGCTGATGGTGTCGATGGCACCGTAAACGATTTTTTCAGCCACGGACCTTTTACCGCTGATCATCACCATGTTGACGAAGCGGGTGATCATCTCGCTCTGAAACTTGGGATCCGGCAGAATTTCGCGCGTGAAATTTGAATGTTTTCTGGACATTTCGCTTTCCGTTAATTCTTATGAGTGACAAATCATTTCTTGGGACGCTTGGCGCCATACTTTGAACGGCCCTGCCTGCGGTCGCCGACACCCGCGGTGTCGAGGCTGCCGCGCACGGTGTGATAACGCACACCGGGCAAGTCCTTCACACGACCACCCCTGATCAGGACAACGCTGTGCTCCTGCAGGTTGTGACCCTCACCGCCAATGTAGCTGGTGACTTCGTAGCCGTTGGTTAAACGGACACGGGCGACTTTCCGCAGAGCCGAGTTCGGCTTCTTCGGAGTCGTTGTATACACACGAGTACAGACACCGCGTTTCTGCGGACAGCCTTCTAACGCCGGAACGTTGCTCTTTTCGATCTTTGCCTTGCGCGGCTTGCGTACGAGTTGATTGATCGTCGCCATAATTTATTCCAAAGTTTCCATTGTTCGGACAAATTAAAAGGCAGTCAGGGCTTCCCTGCTGCCGTGAAGGCGTTCCAAAACGCCTGCTTCAGATAATGTCAAACGCCCAACCCTGGATATTCAATCAGGATTGGGCGCCGTTGAGTCCGGCCCACGCGCCGGCGACATCGGCTTTCCGAAACGGTCTTTACTACCGTCCGGCCCCCGTGTAGCGAGGGATTACATCTGTTAGCCGGAGAATTATGTCAGGAAAGAATAGGGAATGCAAGAGCCTGGATGGAATTGGATGGAAAAGTGCAAAACCGGGGTCACAAAACCGGGGTCAGAGTAAGGGACTTACTCTGACCCCTTGTCTCACAACTCAGCTGTCCTTCTCGCTGTCCAGGTTCGCAAACTCCTCTGCCGCGATGGCCGCAGCCAGGGCTTCGAGGTCGATGCTCTGCTCTTCTTCCACTTCACGCTTGCGCGAGGTGTGGTAAGCCATGCCCGTACCGGCAGGAATCAGGCGCCCGACAATCACGTTCTCCTTCAGACCGCGCAGGTGATCCGTGGTGCCGCGGACGGCAGCCTCGGTCAGAACACGCGTGGTTTCCTGGAAAGAAGCAGCCGAGATAAAGGACTCGGTAGCCAGTGACGCCTTGGTGATACCGAGCAGTACCCGCTGGTAATCGGCCGGACGCTGGGTTTCCTTGTTGATCGTCGCGTTCTCTTCCAGTACGCGGGCGAGGTCAAGTTGCTCACCGCGCAGCAGGCGCGTATCGCCGCCATCCATGATTTCAGCCTTGCGCAACATCTGGCGGACGATCACCTCGATATGTTTGTCGTTGATCTTCACACCCTGCAAGCGGTAGACGTCCTGGATTTCCTTGACCAGGTACTCGTCCAGCGCCTCGACACCCAGCAAACGCAGGATGTCGTGCGGGTTAGGCTCGCCGTCTACAATGGTTTCACCCTTCGCAACACGCTCACCTTCAAACACGATGACGTGACGCCACTTCGGAATCAGCTCCTCGTAGGTCTCGCCGTCGTCCATGGTGATGACCAGGCGCTGTTTGCCCTTGGTGTCCTTGCCGAAACTGATGATGCCGGACACTTCCGCCAGGATCGACGGCTCTTTCGGCTTCCGCGCTTCGAAAAGGTCAGCAACACGCGGCAGACCACCCGTAATATCACGGGTCTTGGATGATTCCTGAGGAATACGGGCCAGCACATCACCAACCTTTACATCCTGCCCATCCTGCATCTGCACGATGGAACCGGCCTGCAGGAAGTAGTGGGCCGGAATTTCGGTTCCAGCCAGGAACAGGTCTTTCCCTTTGCCGTCGGCCAGGCTGATCATCGGACGCAGATCCTTGCCGGCGCTACCGCGCTGCTTGGGATCGGTGATGACCAGGCTGGTCAGGCCGGTAATGTCGTCCACCTGTTCGTTGACGGTTACGCCATCAATGAATTCATGGAACCTCACCTGCCCCGCAACCTCGGTCACGATGGGGTGAGTATGCGGATCCCAGGTGGCCGTTACGTCACCGGCCTCGACCGCTTCTTCATCACGCACCGAGATGATGGCACCGTAGGGCACCTTGTAACGCTCGCGTTCACGGCCGTGAGCATCGATCACGGACAACTCGCCGGAGCGCGAAACCGCGACCAGTTTCTTGTCTGCGTTTTCAACCGTCTTCATGTTGTGCAGCCTGGCCTTGCCACCGGACTTGACCTGGATGTGGTCAACGGCCGCAGCACGCGAAGCGGCGCCACCAATATGGAAGGTACGCATCGTCAACTGCGTGCCCGGCTCACCGATCGACTGTGCGGCGATAACGCCCACGGCTTCGCCCATGTTCACCAGGTGCCCGCGTGCAAGGTCGCGCCCGTAACAGGCAGCGCACACGCCGTGGCGGGTTTCACAGGTAATGGTGGAGCGTACGTTGATGCGGTCGACACCGGCTTCTTCGATCAACTCAACCAGCTGTTCGTCGAGCATCGTATTGCGTTCGATCAGGACATCATCGCTGCCCGGCTTCATCACGTCATCGGATACCAGCCTGCCGAGCACACGTTCACTCAGAGGCTCGACCACGTCTCCGCCCTCAACAATCGGCTGCATCGTCACACCGTTCAGGGTGCGGCAATCGCCCTCGGTAATCACCAGGTCCTGCGCCACGTCAACCAGACGGCGCGTCAGGTAACCGGAGTTCGCGGTCTTCAGCGCCGTATCGGCCAGGCCCTTTCGGGCGCCATGCGTCGAGATGAAGTACTGCAGAACGTCCAGACCTTCGCGAAAGTTGGCCGTGATCGGTGTTTCAATGATCGAGCCGTCCGGTTTGGCCATCAGGCCTCGCATACCCGCCAACTGGCGAATCTGTGCAGCGGAACCTCGGGCACCGGAGTCGGCCATGATGAAGATGGAGTTCATCGAATCTTCTTCGATGTTCTTTCCATCAGCGTCCTTGACCTCGGTCTTGCCCATGCGTTTCATCATGGCGCGGGCCACCTGCTCATTGGTGCGCGACCAGATATCCACCACCTTGTTGTAGCGTTCACCAGAGGTTACGAGACCGGAAACATACTGGTTCTGGATCTCGACCACCTCGGCATCGGCATCAGCCAGGATATCCTTCTTTTCTTCCGGCACCATCAGGTCGTCAATACCGATGGAAACACCCGCCTTGGTGGCGAAGTGGAAACCGGTGTACATCAGCTTGTCGGCGAAAACAACGGTCTTTTTCAAGCCGAGGCGGCGGTAGCAGGAGTTGATCAGGTTGGAGATCTGGCGCTTTTTCAGCGGCTCGTTCAGCAGGCGAAATGGCATGCCTGAAGGACGGATCTCGGCCAGCAGCGCACGGCCAACCGTGGTTTCGATCAGGTTGGTTTCGTGACGTTCCACGCCGTGCTCGGAGATGATCGTTTCATCGATACGCACCTTGATACGCGCATGCAGTTCAATCACCTTGTTTTCAAAGGCGCGGTGTACTTCGTCGATATCGCTGAAGTACATGCCCTGGCCCTTGGCGTTTTCGAGCTGGCGGGTCATGTAGTACAGGCCGAGGACCACGTCCTGGGTCGGTACGATGATCGGCTCACCGTTGGCGGGTGACAGGATGTTGTTGGATGCCATCATCAGGGCGCGTGCTTCCAACTGGGCCTCAACGGACAGCGGCACGTGAACGGCCATCTGGTCGCCGTCGAAGTCGGCGTTGAACGCGGTGCACACCAGCGGGTGAAGCTGGATGGCCTTGCCCTCGATCAGAACAGGCTCGAAGGCCTGGATGCCGAGACGGTGAAGCGTCGGTGCGCGGTTAAGCATGACCGGGTGCTCGCGGATGACCTCGGAAAGGATATCCCAGACCTCGGCGCGCTCCGCCTCGACCAGCTTCTTGGCCGCCTTGATGGTCGCAGCCATGCCGCGGCGCTGCAGCTTGCTGAAAATGAAGGGCTTGAACAGTTCAAGCGCCATTTTTTTCGGCAGGCCGCACTCGTGCAATTTGAGTTTCGGACCCACCACGATCACGGAACGGCCCGAGTAGTCGACACGCTTGCCTAGCAGGTTCTGGCGGAAGCGGCCTTGCTTGCCCTTGATCATGTCGGCCAGCGATTTCAGCGGGCGCTTGTTGGTGCCAGTGATGGCGCGGCCGCGACGGCCGTTATCCAGCAAGGCATCTACAGCTTCCTGCAGCATGCGTTTTTCGTTGCGCACGATGATATCCGGCGCATTCAACTCCAACAGCCTTTTCAGGCGGTTGTTGCGGTTGATCGTACGGCGATACAGGTCGTTCAGGTCAGAGGTGGCAAAACGGCCGCCGTCCAGCGGCACCAGCGGACGCAGATCCGGCGGCAACACGGGAAGCACGGTCATGATCATGAATTCCGGGCGGTTGCCGGAATCGATGAAAGCCTCGACCAGCTTGACGCGCTTGGAAAGGCGCTTCAGCTTGGTCACGGAACGCGTGCTGCCGATTTCTTCACGCAGCTTGTTTACTTCCTCGTTGAGGTCGATGTTGCGCAGGAGGTTGTAAATGGCCTCTGCGCCCATCTTGGCTTCGAACTCGTCGCCCCACTGTTCCATCGTATCCAGGTACTGCTCATCGGTGAGCAGCTGGCCGCGCTCGAGGTCGGTCAGACCGGCATCGAGCACCACGTAGGATTCGAAGTACAGGATGCGCTCGATGTCACGCAGGGTCATGTCCAGCATCAGGCCAATGCGTGAAGGCAGCGACTTGAGGAACCAGATATGCGCGACCGGGCTGGCCAGTTCGATATGGGCCATGCGCTCGCGACGGACCTTGGTCAAAGTGACCTCGGTGCCGCACTTTTCGCAAACCACGCCGCGATGCTTCATGCGCTTGTACTTGCCGCACAGGCATTCGTAGTCCTTGACCGGGCCAAAGATGGCGGCACAAAACAGGCCATCGCGTTCCGGCTTGAACGTGCGGTAGTTGATGGTTTCCGGCTTCTTGACCTCTCCGTATGACCAGGAGCGGATCAGATCCGGCGGCGCAAGACCAATCCGGATTGCGTCAAAGTCCAGCGGCTGGCGCTGTCTTCCATAGAGATTGAGTAAGTCTCTCATTTTCTGATCGTCTCCCTATCAGGATTCTTCAAGTTCGATGTTGATGCCCAGTGAACGGATTTCCTTAACGAGTACGTTGAAGGACTCGGGCATACCCGCCGCCATCTGGTGATTTCCATCGACAATGTTCTTGTACATCTGGTTTCGACCGCTGACGTCGTCGGACTTGACGGTCAGCATTTCCTGCAAGGTGTACGCGGCGCCATAGGCCTCCAGGGCCCAGACCTCCATTTCACCGAATCGCTGGCCACCGAACTGCGCCTTGCCGCCCAGCGGTTGCTGGGTAACCAGGCTGTACGGGCCAGTCGAGCGGGCGTGCATCTTGTCATCGACCAGGTGGTTCAGTTTCAGCATGTACATGTAACCCACCGTGACCGGGCGCTCGAACGGGTCGCCCGTGCGGCCGTCGTACAGAGTGCATTGCCCGCTGGCGGGCAGGCCGGCCAGTTCCAGCAGCTTCTTGATCTCGGCTTCCGGGGCGCCGTCAAAAACCGGCGTCGCCATCGGCACACCGCCTTTCAGGTTCGCCGCCATGGTCATGATTTCCTCGTCCGTGAATTCCTTCATGTCCACGCGGCCCTTCTGGTCGCTGTTGTAGATCTGGCCCAGGTACTTGCGGATGGCGGGAACACCGGCTTTCTGTTCCATCATGTCGCCAATACGGATACCGAGGCCCTTGGCGGCCCAGCCGAGGTGCGTTTCCAGCACCTGCCCGATATTCATTCGGGAAGGTACACCCAGCGGGTTCAGCACGATATCGACCGGCGTACCGTCTTCCATGTAAGGCATGTCCTCGGTCGGCACGATCATCGAGATCACACCCTTGTTACCGTGACGGCCGGCCATCTTGTCGCCAGGCTGGATGCGGCGCTTGACGGCCATGTAGACCTTGACCATCTTCAGTACGCCCGGCGCGAGGTCATCACCCTGGGTGATCTTGCCCTTCTTCTCTTCGAAGCGGGCATCGAAACCCTTGCGCTGTTCTTTCAGCTGGTCGGCCATCTGCTCGAGCAGTTCATTCAGCTCGTCATTGGCCATGCGCAGCTTGAACCAGTCCTCGCGGTCCAGGCCGGACAGGTAAGAGACCTTGAGCTTGTCGCCTTTCTTGAGCTTCGGACCCTTGTTGACGGCGTTGCCCACCAGCGCGTTTTCGATACGCTGGTAAATGGCGTTTTCGACGATGCGGAGCTGGTCGTCGAGGTCCTTGCGAACCTGGCGCAGCTGTTCCTTTTCGATCGAGATCGCACGGTCGTCTTTTTCGACGCCATCGCGGGTAAAGACCTGCACGTCGATAACCGTGCCGTCCATGCCGCTCGGGACGCGCAGTGAAGTATCTTTCACGTCGGAGGCTTTCTCGCCGAAGATGGCACGCAGCAGTTTCTCTTCCGGCGTCAGCTGGGTTTCGCCCTTGGGCGTGACCTTGCCAACCAGGATGTCACCGGCACTCACTTCGGCGCCGATATAAACGATACCGGACTGGTCCAGCTTGTTCAGGTTGTGCTCGCCGACGTTCGGGATGTCCGCCGTTACTTCCTCCGAACCCAGCTTGGTATCGCGGGCCACGCAGGTCAGTTCCTCGATATGGATCGTGGTGTAGCGGTCTTCCTGAACCACGCGCTCGGAAATCAGGATGGAGTCTTCGAAGTTGTAGCCGTTCCAGGGCATGAAGGCGACCAGCATGTTCTGGCCCAGCGCCAATTCACCCAGGTCCGTCGACGGACCATCGGCCAGTACGTCACCGCTTGAAACCAGGTCGCCGACACGCACCAGCGGACGCTGGTTCATGCAGGTGTTCTGGTTGGAGCGCTGATACTTGGTCAGGTTGTAAATGTCGACGCCCGGGTCGCCAACCGGGACTTCTTCCTCGTTGGCGCGAACCACGATGCGGCCGGCGTCGACCTGGTCGACGATGCCGCCTCGTTTTGCAACCGCCGTGACGCCGGAGTCGGTTGCAACGCTGCGCTCCATGCCGGTTCCGACCAGCGGCTTGTCCGCCTTGAGCGTCGGCACCGCCTGGCGCTGCATGTTGGAACCCATCAGGGCGCGGTTGGCGTCATCGTGCTCCAGGAAGGGCACCAGGGAAGCGGCCACGGAAACGATCTGTTTCGGTGACACGTCCATGTAGCTGATTTCGTGCGGCTCCTTGAGCATGGACTCACCCATGTGGCGGCAGGGCACGAAGTCCTGCACGAACTTGCCGTTCTTATCCAGTTCGGCGTTGGCCTGGGCGATCACGAAGTCACCTTCTTCGATGGCCGAGAGGTAATCCACCTCCTGCGTCACCTTACTGTTCGCCACCTTGCGGTAAGGCGTCTCGAGAAACCCGTAGTCGTTGGTTCGCGCGTACACGGCCAGCGAGTTGATCAGGCCGATATTCGGGCCTTCAGGCGTTTCAATCGGGCATACCCGGCCATAATGAGTCGGGTGCACATCGCGCACCTCGAACCCGGCACGTTCGCGGGTCAGGCCGCCAGGACCGAGCGCGGACACACGGCGTTTGTGCGTGACTTCCGACAGCGGGTTGTTCTGATCCATGAACTGGCTGAGCTGTGAAGATCCAAAAAATTCCTTGACCGCTGCAGCAACCGGCTTGGCATTGATCAATTCCTGCGGTGACAGACCCTCGCTCTCGGCGACGGACAGGCGCTCGCGAACGGCGCGTTCAACGCGGACCAGGCCGACACGGAATACGTTTTCGGCCATTTCGCCGACACTGCGCACACGGCGGTTGCCCAGGTGGTCGATGTCATCGACGCTGCCCTTGCCGTTGCGGATATCAATCAGCACACGTAGCACTTCGAGGATGTCTTCGCGGTCCAGCACGCCGGAGCCTTCGACTTCCTTGCGCCCCACACGGCGGTTGAACTTCATACGGCCAACGGCGGAAAGGTCGTAGCGCTCTTCCGTGAAAAACAGGTTCTTGAACAGGTTCTGGGCCGCATCCTTGGTGGGCGGCTCGCCCGGGCGCATCATGCGGTAGATTTCCACCAGCGCCTCGAGTTCGTTCTTGGTGACGTCGATATTCAGGGTGTTCGAAATGTACGGCCCCTGGTCGAGGTCGTTGACGTAAAGGATCTCGAATTTCTTGATTTTCGCCTCACGCAGAACCTCGAGCAGTTCCGGTGTGATTTCAGCATTGGCCAGGGCCAGCACCTCGCCGGACTGTTTGTCGACGACATCGTGGGCGATGATTTTCCCTTCCAGGTACTCATCGGGTACTTCCAGCGCCTTGACACCGGCTTCTTCGATCATTTTTACATGACGGGCGGTGATACGCTTTCCGTTCGGCACCAGGACCTTGCCGGTCTTGCTGCGGATGTCAAAATACGCGGTCTCTCCGCGCAGGCGCTCGGGGATCAGTTCGAGCTTGGCGCCGCCTTTCAGCAGCGTGACGTTACTGGTCTCGAAGAACGTGTCGAGGATTTCCTCGTTGCTCATGCCCAGCGCACGCAGCAGGATCGTTACCGGCAGTTTCCGGCGGCGATCGATTCGCGTGAAAATGGCGTCTTTCGGGTCGAATTCGAAATCCAGCCAGGAACCACGGTACGGAATGACCCGTGCGGAAAACAGCAGTTTACCGCTGGAATGGGTCTTGCCCCGGTCATGGTCATAGAACACGCCCGGTGAACGGTGCAGCTGAGAGACGATAACGCGCTCGGTGCCGTTGACAATAAACGTGCCGGTTTCGGTCATCAGGGGCAGGTCGCCCATGTAGACCTCCTGTTCCTTGACGTACTTGACCGGCTTCTGCTTGGCAGAACTTTCCTTGTCATAAATGACGAGCCGGACCTTGACGCGCAGCGGGGCACCGTACGACATGCCGCGCAGTTTGCACTCTTTCACGTCGAATACCGGGTCGCCCAGCTTGTAGCTGACATATTCAAGTGCGGCGTTGCCGGAATAGGCTACAATCGGAAAAACCGATTTCAATGCGCCATGAAGGCCGCGTTCCCGTCGGTCATCCGCTGGGGTATCCAGTTGCAGAAACTCCTCGTAGGAGCGAATTTGCGTCTGGAGCAGGTAAGGCACGTCCAGGATGGACCTGCGTTTACCGAAATCCTTACGGATGCGCTTTTTTTCGGTGAAAGAATAACTCATGCTCTGATTCCGCCCGTTCGATCAATACTTACAAAAATACAAGCAGAAACAGGCCGGAGGCGTTTGCCCCCAGCCCATTTCCTTTCTAGCCCTGGAAACCAGGGAAGAAGATTTACTTAACCTCGACAGTAGCGCCAGCTGCTTCGAGTTTCTTCTTGACTTCTTCGGCTTCGTCTTTGCCAACGCCTTCCTTGACGGCGGCGGGCGCGCCTTCAACCAGGTCCTTGGCTTCTTTCAGACCCAGACCGGTAAGTTCACGTACAACCTTGATCACCGGTACTTTCTGGGAACCGAAAGACGCGAGAACCACGTCGAACTCAGTCTGTTCTTCGGCTGCAGCGGCTTCGCCGCCTGCGGCCGGTCCGGCAGCTACAGCAACGGGTGCTGCGGCAGAAACGCCGAACTTCTCTTCCATAGCTTCGATGAGCTCAACCACGTCCATCACGCTCATGTTGGAAATTGTTTCCAGGATGTCTTCTTTTGAAACGGCCATTGTCGTCTCCGTATGTTTTGTTAATCGGGGGTCAAAAACCCACTAATTGGTTCAAATTAAAATCAAGCAGCTTCTTTCGCGTCACGCACGGCTGCAACCGTTCGGACGAGCTTCGCATGCGGCTCGGCGAGGGGGCGCACGAACTTCTCGACCGGTGCTTTCATCACGCCCATCAGGATCGCGATAGCCTGGTCGTATGTCGGCAAGCTGGACAGACGTTCCAATTCGGAAGCGTCGTACAACTGCCCACCCACGGAAACCAGTTTCGCGATGAGATGATCATGGTCTTTGGAATAATCCTTGACCAGACGTGCTGCAGCACCAGGGTCATCCATGCTGAATGCGAACAGGAGTGGTCCTGTCAGCGATTCCTGCATGCATTCGTACTCGGTACCCTCAACGGCACGTCGCACCAGCGTATTCTTGGCGACCTTAAGGAAAACGCCGCCTTCACGCGCCTTGGCACGCAATTCGGTCATTTCCTCGACGGTCAGGCCTCGATACTCTGCGGCGACAGCGGCAAGCGCCTTGCTGGCCACATCGGCCACCTCGGCTACTACTGCTTTCTTTTGCTCAATATTGAGCGCCATTGGTTACCTCCTGTAGTCTTGTGACCGGTTACCCGGACATTCGACCCGTTACCAGTGGTGACCCCAAATCTTTAACGGGGCTGCCACCATCTGCGCAGGCTGTGACCGGTTTCCCGGTTCACGCTTAAGCGGTTTCCCTCCCCGTCCGGGCGGAGGCCTACCACACCTGCGGTCTCTGACGGTCTATCCCGGCCAAACATCGGCCAGGGCAGCCCGTCCATTTATCACCCCCTTGATAGCGGGGTGAGCAAATTCTGTTTATCTATGCCCCTCAGAGATCGAGAGTCGCTCTATCAATCTGGATGCCCGGGCCCATCGTGGTGGACAAAGCCACCTTCTGCAGATAGGTGCCCTTGGCCGAAGCAGGCTTCAGCTTGTTCAGGTCGGTAAGCAGCGCAATCAAGTTACCCTTCAACGCATCCACCTCGAAATCAACCTTGCCGATCGTACTGTGGATGATGCCCGCCTTGTCCGTACGGAAACGGACCTGGCCGGCCTTGGCGTTCTTGACAGCCTGTTCAACATCGGTTGAAACCGTGCCCACTTTCGGGTTCGGCATCAGGCCGCGCGGACCCAGTACCTGGCCGAGCTTGCCAACCACGCGCATGGCGTCCGGCGTGGCGATCACCACGTCCCATGCCAGGTCACCGCCCTTGATCTGGTCGTGCAGGTCATCCATGCCGACAACATCTGCACCGGCGGCGAGCGCTTTTTCAGCATTTTCGCCCTGGGTGAACACCGCCACGCGGACCGTTTTACCGGTGCCGTTCGGCAACACGGTCGAACCACGGACGTTCTGGTCTGATTTGCGCGGATCGACGCCGAGACGGACCGAAACGTCAACCGATTCCTTGAACTTGACCTTGCTGCTGCTCTTGAGCAAAGCCAGCGCTTCGTCAATGTCGTATGCCTTGCCGGGTTCCAATTGTTCCCGGATAGCCTTCAGTCTTTTACCTGCGTGCGACATCATTCAACTCCTTCGACTTCGAGACCCATGCTGCGTGCAGAACCGGCAATGGTCCTGACCGCTGCATCCATATCGGCAGCCGTGAGATCCGGATCTTTGGCCGTCGCGATCTCCTCCAGCTGGGCGCGCGTAACCGTACCCACTTTCTTGGTATTGGGCTCGCCGCTGCCCTTCGCGATGCCGGCTGCCTTACGCAACAGGACCGCCGCGGGCGGGGTCTTGGTGATGAATGAAAAACTGCGATCTCCATAGACCGTGATGATCACGGGAATCGGCATGCCGTTTTCCATGCTCTGCGTCTTGGAATTGAACGCCTTGCAGAATTCCATGATGTTGACACCGTGCTGACCCAAGGCCGGCCCCACAGGTGGGCTCGGGTTGGCCTGGCCAGCAGGCACCTGCAGCTTGATATAAGCTGAGACTTTCTTAGCCATTTCTATTCTCCCCGGGTATCACGCTTGGTCACAAAATACCGAAGCTTCCCGTAAATGTTTGCGTTTGGCGCGCAGCGCCAGGAGCAAACTCCTTAGTGTTGCCTGGCGGGGACGGTTTTCATCGCTTGCGATGAAAGAAGCGCGCGCCAGGCGCTTGTCATCAAGCCTTTTCGACTTGATGGAATTCCAGCTCCACTGGTGTGGAGCGACCAAAAATCAATACCGCCACTTTCAGGCGACTCTTGTCGTAATCGACTTCTTCGACCACGCCATTGAAATCGTTAAATGGCCCATCAACCACACGGACCATTTCACCCGGCTCGAACAGAACCTTCGGCCGCGGCTTGTCGACGCCTTCCTGAACACGGTTCAGAATCGCATCGGCTTCGCGTTCCGTGATCGGCGCAGGCCGGTCAGCGGTTCCGCCAATGAAACCCATCACTTTCGGCACGTCTTTGACCAGGTGCCAGGTTTCATCCGTCATTTCCATCTCCACCAGCACGTAGCCGGGGAAAAACTTGCGGTCTGAGCGGCGTTTCTGACCGCCCTTCATTTCGACGACCTCTTCGGTCGGCACCAGGACCTGCCCGAACAATTCCTGCATCTCGGCGCGTTCGATGCGGTCTTCCAGGGAACGCTTGACCTGTTTCTCAAAACCGGAATAGGCGTGTACAACGTACCAACGCTTAGCCATCCATCAACCCCCGACCAGTGCGCGAATCGCGGCGCCAAGCATCCAGTCGACTCCAGCCAGGAACAGGGAGATGAGAATCGTGACGATCACGACCATCAAAGCGGTCTGCAGTGTTTCCTGGTGCGTCGGCCAAACGACTTTACGCCGTTCGATATCCGCTTCCTTGAGGAAACGGAAAAAGGCCGCACCGGAATCGGACTGGGCGGCAATCAATGAAGCAATTACCGCCACGACGATAAGCGCTACTACCCGGACCGGCGTTATCGCCAGGTCCTGGAACCAGTAGTAAGCACCCACGCCTGCAATCAACAACGCCGTCGCCAAAACGAGCAGCATGGTGTTGACGATCTGTGGCTTGGCTGTCTGTTCTTTAGCTTTCATATCCCAGTCTTTCTTCCCCGGCAGACTCGTTCAGTGGCAGGCCAGGAGGGACTCGAACCCC
>JAZBOH010000235.1:0-21754 GCA_036351055.1 Lysobacterales bacterium | reverse complement strand
GGCGGTGATCCTGCACCCCCTGCCCCGCCGAGCCGAAATATCGGTCGACATCGACGACGATCCGCGGGCGATTTATTGGCGGCAAATGCGCAACGGCATGTGGATACGCGCCGCATTGATCCTGTCGACCTTCGGGCGCCAGGACGAGGTCAATCGCTATTACGACGACTACAAGCCCGAAAACTGAGCTGGGCCGCCGCTACATCGACCCGCCGACGGGTACCGTAAAGGTTTCCGCATTCAGGTAGATGTGCACGAGGATGCTGACGGCATAGCCCAGGGCGATAGCCGGTGTCCACTTGAGGTGCGAGAAGAACGTGTACATTCCGTGTGACTGCCCCATCAATGCGACACCCGCCGCTGAGCCGATGGAAAGCAGGCTGCCCCCGACGCCCGCCGTCAGTGTCACCAGCAGCCATTGCCCCTGGGACATGCCGGGATCCATCGTCAGGACGGCGAACATCACCGGGATATTGTCAACGATTGAAGAAACGACACCGATCAATACATTGGCCCAGGTAAAACCCAGTGCGCCATAGATGGCTTCCGAGAAAACGGCGAGGTAGCCGATGAAGCCCAGCCCCCCGACGCACATCACCACGCCGTAGAAAAAAAGCAAGGTATCCCATTCTGCGCGGGCCAGGCTGCTGTAGATATCGAACGACCTACTCGAATCGCGCGGGAACACGTCGCCGACGACGCCGCTGCGCCTCTTCGCCTGTTTCTTGGACGGGTGGGTGATCTTCAGGAAATAACCATAGATCTGGAGGTAGGCGAGCCCCGTCATCATTCCAAGCATGGCAGGCAAATGCAGGAAATGGTGGAAACCGACCGCGGTCAGAATCGTCAGTAAAAACAGGGCAATGATCACCATCGCACCACGCCGCATCCTAACCTGCTGCCCACTGGAAACAGGCGTGCCTGGTGGAACAAAAAAATGCATCCAGGCGGCCGGCACCAGGAAATTACACAGCGCCGGCGCGAACAACAACAGGAACGTCAGAAACTCGATCTTGTCCTGCTGCCACACCATCAAGGTGGTAATGTCGCCAAACGGGCTGAATGCGCCTCCGGCATTTGCCGCCACGACGATATTGACACAGGCCAGCCCAATGAAGCGATGATTGCCCTTGCCCGCCGCCATCACGACAGCACACATCACCAGGGAGGTCGTCAGGTTGTCGATCACCGGCGACAGGCAGAACGCCAAACCGCCGGTGATCCAGAACAGTGAGCGGTAGCTGCATCGTTTATGCGCCAGCCAGTCACGTAGTGCATCGAACACCTGCCGTTCCTGCATCGCGTTAACATAAGTCATCGCCGCCAGCAGGAACAGGAACAGTTCGGCGAATTCGAGCAACGTCGCCTTGAAGGCTTCTTCGGGTACGTGACCCAGGCCTGCCGTGCTGTACTGCCAGGCGATCAGCCCCCAGATAAGGCCCGCGACGAGGATGACCGGCTTGGACTTGCGCAGCCGGGTGAACTCCTCCGACATGACCAGCAGGTACGCCAGGACGAACAGTACCAGGGCCGCATAGCCCGCGGCAGTTTGGGAAAGGTCAATCCAACCCTCCATCAGCCGACCAGGATCAACTCGGTCTGCGGTTTACCGAGGAACTCCGCCCCGCCTGCCCTCACCACCACCATTTCCTCGGTGGTCGCGTCACCGCGTCCGGGAACCCGCAAACGCGGTTCGATGGTAAACACCATGCCTTCTTCGACGGGTTGGTAAACCTTGTCGGCGTATTTCTCCCATGCCGGACCGAGCAGCGCATTTCCGTCGTGTACAAAACGGCCGACCTGGTGGCCCAGGCCGTGAGGAAATTCGTCGTAACCACGGGAAACAATGTAGTCCCTCGCTACCTTGTCGACCTCGACAGGCAGGACACCCGGTTTCAGTACCTGCCGCGCCATTTCGATCGACTCGACGATGGTGTCGAATCCTTTCCTCACGTCGGCCGGCGCTTTCGTCTCCCCTTCTTCCAGCAGATAAAAAGTACGCTGCATGTCCGATACGTAGTCCTCGACCTTGACGCCGAAATCCATGTTCAATACGTGGCCGCGCTCGACCACCAGGTCCGTGGGGTGGTAATGCGGCCCCTTGTTATCCGGGCCGGTAAACACCGCCGGACAATGTGCCGGGTCCCAGCCAACGACGAGCCCCCGCTCACGCACACGCTGCCGCATGAATTCGGCGATCTCTTCCTCGGTCTGGCCGGGCTCGATAAATGCCGAAACTTCCGCGAAGATATCCAGGGTGTGAGCCACGGCCTGTTTCATGCGCCCGATCTCGGTGGGCGTTTTGCGGGCCCGCAGGCTGGAGACCAGTTTCTCCGATGACAGCAGGCGGTCTGCAAAGCCGATTTCCGCCAGGTGACCGCGCAGGATACGGTACATGCCGTGGGTCAAACCATCGCAGACTTCGCTGTTCTCGGAGAAATTCACCGCGATGCTTTTTGGATCGTGTTCCAGCAGCGCCTGCTGCAGATGGTTGCCGATACCCTCGACATAGCCCGTGACCTTCTGGTACACGCCCATCTCGTCCACGGTGTTCTTTTCCAATTGACCGACAATGGCCTGGGTCTCGCCGGTAGCGAAAATGAGAAACGCCGAGTGCCAGGTCATGTCCGAATCACACAGGAAATCCATCATCGGGTCGCGCATGATGCCGCTCTCGCGCACGAAGGTGATCCAGCAGTCGAGTTTGTACTCGTTAAGGAGTTCGACTGCCTGCCTGACTTTTTCTCGTATCAACATGGGTTTTCCTCCTGCGTATCATTCATCGCGTTCCTGCAGTTCACCCGCCGTCTTGCTGAATACCTGCAGCACGATGATACCCAGCACGGTATGGGCCCCCAGCACGTACCAGACGTATTCGGGGTGGCTCATTGCTTCGAACACGCCGTAGAGCGAAGTGTAGGTCACGCCGCTCAATGCCGCCCCGATCATGACGGACAGGAAAATCATGCCGGTGTACAGTCCGGCCTTTTCCTTGGGCGCAATCCAGGTGATGTATTCCTGTATGCGTGGTGAAGAGGCCATCTCGCCGATCGCGAAGACCATGATGCCCAGGAAAATAATGGCCGGGGAAAATACGTTGGCAAATCCGATGACCACAAAACCGACCGAAATCAGTAACAGGCCAGTCATGAAGGTCGGTATGGCCCGGTAGTGCTCGGCCACCCTGGATACGAAAATCTGGAAGATCATGATGATCCAACCGGTATGCGAGATCGTTTCGCCCAGTATTCGTTGTGTGCCGTTCTCGTCGGCATGGGAGAAAAAACTGGCGATGCCGGTTCCCAGCACCGCCGCCATGCTGTCATACAGACGTGCCGTGTCAATGTTGCCGTCCACGTACACAGCGCAGAGGTTGAAGAAGCACCAGAACGGAAGCCAGAAGAAAAAGCCCAGGATGATCAGCAGCGTGGTCAGCTTGATGTCGCTCAATGCGACAACGATGTCCTTGAACTTCTGCCCCAGGGACACGTCATCGATCTCACGTTCAGGTTCCTTGTAAAAGAAAATCGTGATCAGCAGCATCAGCATCACCGCTGCGGCAGCCGCCATGAACGCCAGGTCCCAGGAGATCGCCCGCAACTTGCCCAGAACGATCGGCCCGAAAGACCCTCCGATATTGACCATGGCGTAAAAAATGCCAAAACCGAGCGTCTTGTTGGTCTTGTCGGTAAGCGCCCGCACCGTCCCGGCTATCAATGGCTTGAAAATGCCCGCAGCCAGGCCGATCGACAGCATCGTCAACACGATGCCCGAGAAGGACTTGGTGTAGATCAGCAGCAGGATGGTGGGCAGGTAAGCCAGGTAAGAAACAATGAGAACCTTTTTAAACCCGTAGCGGTCGGCAAACGTACCGGAAATGATAGGAATGCCGTAAGAAAGCAAGAGGAAAATACTCTGGACCACGCCGAGTTGCGCCCTCGTGTAACCCAGCGACGCCATGTAGATGCCAAAGCCAAAGTAGATTCCGTAGTAAGCAAACCGCTCCATTACTTCGATGCTGTTCGCAACCCAGAAGACGGGTGGAAACGGGGTTCTTTTTTCCATGGTTTCTCTCGCTGCGTCAGGGACAATTCAAGGCATTATAGAGCAAGTCAAAAACGACTTGTGGCTGCGCAAAGCGGAATACCCGTGACGGCCGGGCCGTTACCATAATGCGGGCGCGAAAGGTCAAAGCATGGGATAATGATCTGTTAAATCCATGCGGATCCACCCGCTTTCTGGAGAAAAAACCATGCTGCCCCGCACCTGTGCCATGTTGCTTAAATCCCTGGGCTGGTCACTCGACAACGACTGCGCCGAGGTGAACAAGTATGTTCTCGTCTGCGCGCCTCACACCAGCAATTGGGACTTCCCGCTGGGGCTCTCGGGATCCTGGGCCCTGCAACTGGATGCCAACTGGATCGGAAAACATACCCTGTTCCGAAAACCCTATGGCTGGTTTTTCCGCGCGGTGGGCGGGACGCCGGTCGACCGCCGCCAGGCTTCGGACCTGATCGAGCAGATGACCGACCTGTTCAACCGGTCCGAGAGAATGATCCTGGCGCTCGCGCCCGAGGGTACGCGTAGCAAAACCGATCACTGGAAATCCGGCTTTTACTACATCGCGAGGGCGGCCAAGGTTCCCATCGCCATGGCCTACCTGGACTATGGAAAAAAACAGCTGGGCATCGGCGGCGGCTTCTCCCCCACCGACGACATCCAGGAAACCTTCCAGCGTATCCGCGATTTTTACAAAGACCGGAAAGGCAAATTCCCGGAAAAGGCCAGCTTGATCCAGCCGCGGGAAAAGTAAAGCCAGGACCGGGGTCAGAGTTGCTTGGCTACTCTGACCCCATGTTCCCGGCAGCGGGTGCGGAGCGCACCAGGTGGTGCCAGGGTGCCTTGCCGGAAAACGCCTCGTAGGCCCGTACAATGCGCGCCCTGGCATCTTCCAGGCAGGGCGGATCCACCAGGACGATGGCGCAACCGCCAAAGCCGCCACCCACCATGCGGGCGCCGTAGACACCCGGTGTCTGTTCTGCCGTTTCCACCAGGAAGTCCAGTTCCTTGCAACTGACCATGAAGTCGTCACGCAGGCTACTGTGCGAGGCGTTCAGGATTTCGCCCAATGCTTCAAGGTCCTGGCGCGCGATGGCTTCTTCTGCTTTCAATACACGATTGGTCTCCGAAACCACGTGGCGCGCCCGCCTGAAGGGCAAGTCACCCAGTTCAGATCGGTAGTTGTCAACCATCGCCGCCGTAAGGTCCCGGTAAGAATTTACCTCGCGTTCCTTCGAGGAGAGCAGCGCGATCGCGAAATCGCATTCCTCGCGCCGCTGCTTGTAGCCACCATCGCTCAACCGGTGTTTGACGCCGCTGTCCACCACCAGCAGGCACAATTCTTCGGGCAGGCGGATGGCCTCGATTTCCAGTGAGCGGCAGTCCAGCTTGATCGCATGGTCCTGCGGGCAACAACAGATGACGGCCTGGTCCATGATGCCGCAGGGCGTGCCGGCAAACTCGTGTTCGGCGCGCTGGCACAACAGGGCCAGTTCCATGGGCTCTGCATCCTGGCCGGCGCAGCCAAGCAGGGCCACGGCGATCGCGGACTCCAGGGAAGCCGATGAACTGAGTCCGCCACCGAGCGGTATTTCTCCCTCGATGAGCAGGTCGCAGCCGCACAATTGAAAACCACTATCCTGCAATACAAACGCCACGCCCTTCAGGTATTCTGCCCAGGCCGGCGCCCCGCCCGCTTCGATCCCGGCCAGGCTGAATTCGAATGTTTCACCAAACAGGACGGAATGGGCGCGGATGACGCGGCCCTGCCGCGGGCTCGCCGCAACATAAGTGAACACCGCCGTGTTCATCGGCATCACAAAACCATCGTTATAGTCCGTGTGCTCGCCGATGATGTTGACACGTCCCGGAGCCCGGTAAAGGGCCGGTTGGGCGCCGAAAAGTCGTTCAAATTTGCGCCTCAGTTCATTCGGATTGACTTTCACGCTATCTACCCTTGTACAAGATTCTCAGCCCATTCCCCATGATCGTCAGAAGAACACGATGTAGCAGATCGCGATGATACCCAGGATGACGCAGGTATTGACCACGTCCCAGGTGCTCCAGCTTTCGCGCACTTCGGCCGCCTGCTCGGGCGAGATGCCCTTGTAAGTCAGGCCCGACAGCTCCTCGTCGCTCTTGGGCTGGGTCAACATGCTCACCACCACCATCACAGCGATGGAGAACGCCAGCAACAGGCAGCAGTAATACAGCCAGTTCATGCCGGTGACCCAGGCGAAAAAGGCATTGGACTGCGCCATGCCGGGGAACAACTCCAGCACCAGGTAGAACATGCCGGCCGCAAAGCCCAGCACCAGGCCCCAGAATCCGGCGTCCGGGGTGATGCGGTTGGAGAAAATACCCAGGAAGAACACCGACACAATGGCCGGGGCGATCAACGCCTGCACCTTCTGCAGCGCTTCGTACAGGCTTTCACCCAGCAGCGGAATCACCGGCACCCAGGCAATGCCCAGCAGCACCACCACGGTGGTGGCCACGCGGCCCACGCGCAGGTAGTGTTTCTGTGAACGGTCGGGGCGCATGCGCTCGTAAAAATCCACCGTGAACAACGTCGCCGAGGAATTGAACAGCGAGGCCAGCGAACTCATCAGCGCCGCGATGGCGCCGCCCAGCACCACGCCCTTGATCCCGGCCGGCAGCAGTTCTCGCACCATCACCGGAAACGCCGTGTTGGCGCCGCCGGACAGGTCCAGCAGGCCCTGCTCGGCCATCGCGTAGGCAATCATGCCCGGCACCAGGAAAATAAACACCGGGGTGATCTTCAGGTAACCGCCAAAGATCGCGCCGCGGCGGGCCTGTGTCATGTCACGCCCCGACAGCACGCGCTGCACGATGTACTGGTCGGTACACCAGTACCAGCTGCCGATGATGATGGAGCCGCCAATCACCGCCGGCCACGGGAAGTTCGGGTCGTCCATCGGGCGGAACAGGTGCATATTGGCCCCGTTGATCTCGGACATCACCGCCCAGCCTTCCATCAGCCCGGCGCCGGCGCCCAGCTTGGTCAGGCCGACAAACAGGATGATAAAAGAGCCCAGCAGCAGGACCGGCGTCTGCAGCACCGAGGTCCACAACACCGCCTTCATGCCGCCGATGATGGTGTACAGGCCGGTGATAACCACCAGCGAGATGGCCGCAACCCAGAAAAAGTCGATCCCGAACATCGTGTCGATGCCGAAAATCTCCTGGATCGCCAGGCCGCCGGCAAACACCGTGACGGAAACCTTGGTCAGCACGTAGCTGACCAGGGAGATAAAGGAGAAAAACGTCCGTGTCTGCGGCGTGTAGCGCCGTTCCAGGAACTCCGGCGTGGTGAAGATCTTGGTGCGCCAGTAAAACGGGATAAAGATCCAGGCCAGCATCATGATGATCCAGGAGTGGAACTCCCAGTGCGCCATGGCCATGCCCGACTGGGCGCCGGCCGAGGCCAGGCCAACCAGGTGCTCGGAGCCGATATTGGAGGCAAAGATCGAGGCGCCGATCGCCAGCCAGGTCGCGTTACGCCCGGCCAGGAAATAGTCCTCGGTATCCTTCTCTTCCTGCAGGGCCACCCACACGACGATAGCGATCAGCGCCAGCATGAACACGCCAAGGACGATCCAGTCCAGGGTTACAAAACTCATAAGAAATCTCCCATATTATATTGTTATTAAAGTTTTTTACCCAAATCTGTCTCTTGCTTCTCTAGCCAGAAGTCCGGCCTGGTCAAGGATAATACCACTAGCGCCAGCAGTCCTGTGGCTGACGAAAAGGGCCGCGAATGCGGCCCTTTACTCTTGCACAGAGAATGCCCAGCCCCTCTATGGCCCGGAGCCGTCCAGTCCACGGATCTGGAGCAGGGGTCCGATCGACGGGTCCTCACCGCGGAATGCCCGGTACAGCTCGTCAGCGTCCCTGGAGCCGCCCGCCTGGTAGACGTTTTCTTTCAGGCGTGCCGCCAGTTCGGGGTCAAAAATGTCACCGGTTTCCTTGAAGGCTGTAAAACCGTCGGCGTCCAGGATTTCTGACCACAGGTAGGCGTAGTAGCCGGAAGAGTAACCACCCGCAAAGATATGGGAGAAATACGGGCTGCGGTAGCGGGTTTCGATTTCGCCCGGCTTGCCGTAGGCCACCATCGTCTCATCTTCAAACCTCGCAGCGTCTTCAACCGCGGCCGCCTCGTTGGGCGCCATGGTGTGCCAGCTCATGTCCAGCAGGGATGCCGCGATATACTCGGTGGTGGCAAAGCCCTGGTTGTGATTGCTGGCGGCAATGATTTTGTTGACCATTTCTTGCGGAATCACCTCACCCGTTTCTGCGTGCCTGGCGTAAACCGCCAGTACTTCGGGCTGGGCTGCGTAGTGCTCCATGAACTGCGACGGGAACTCGATAAAGTCGCGCGGGGTGCCGCTGGTGCCCGAGAAACGAGAGTAGCGCGCCTGCGTCAGCAATCCATGCAGACCGTGGCCAAATTCATGGAACAGGGTTTCCACCTGGTCGTAGCTGAGCAACGTTTTCTCACCTTCCGCCGGAACCGCGATGTTCAGGTTGTTGGTGACGATCGGGCGCACGTTCTCGCCATGCACCTTGCTGGCGTCGCGGTAGGTGCTCATCCAGGCACCGCCGCGCTTGGAATCGCGCGCGTAGTAGTCGGCCATGAATACCCCGAGGAAGGAGCCGTCGGCGTCTTTGACCACGTAAGGCTGCACCACGGGGTTCCACACCGGCACGTCCTCGAGTGGTTCGAAGGTCACGCCAAACAGCTTGTTGGCCACGTGGAAGGCACCGTCGCGCACATTGCCCAGTTCAAAATACGGCTTGACCTCGTCTTCATTGAGGGCGTATTTCTGCTGGCGCAGTTTCTCGGCGTAGTACCACCAGTCGTGCTGTTCGATGATGAAGTCCTGCCCTTCGTCCTGCACGATCTGCTGCATCTCGGCCAGCTCCTGGCCTGCTTTGTTCAAACCGGGCTGCCAGACCTCCTGCAGGAAGGATTCGACCTTTTCGGGCGTCTTGGCCATGTTGGTTTCGAGCACGTAGGATGCGTGATTGGCGTAACCCATCAGCTGGGCGCGTTCTGCACGCAGCACCGCGATTTCAGTCAATATGTCACGGTTATCCTGGCTGTCGCCCTGCGCGCCGCGAACACGGTAGGCCGTATTCATCTGGCGGCGCAGATCGCGGTTATCGGCGAAGGTCATAAAGCCTTCATAGGTGCCACGGTCGAGGCCGAACACCCAGCCTTCCTTGCCCTTGGACTCTGCCTTTGCTTTCGCTGAACCGATCATGCTGGCCGGCAAGCCGGACAGGTCGGCTTCGTCTGTAACAACCAGTTCAAAAGACTTGGTCTGTTTCAGCAGGTTTTGCCCGAAAGCCGTGTTCAGGGCAGAAATCCGGGCATTGATTTCCTTTACCCGGGTTTTGGTTTCGTCGTCCAGCATCGCGCCACGACGCACAAAATCGCGGTGGGTCAGTTCAACCAGGCGCATCTCCTGATCGTCCAGGCCCAGGCTCTCGCGCGCCTCGTAAACCGTATTGACGCGGTCAAATATTTTGCCGTCCATCAGGATCGCGTCCTGCTCACCGGTCAGCCGGGGATAAAACTCGACTTCCAGTTCCTGCAGGGCATCGTTGGTCTCCGTATTGCTCACGTTGCCAAAAACGTTCATTACCTTGGTCAGCAAGGGCCCCGCGGTTTCCAGGGCCTCGACCGTGTTGGCGAAAGTCGGCGCTTCTGGGTTGTCCCGGATGGCGGCGATATCGGCGTGCAACTGTTCGATACCTTTTTCGAAAGCGGGCGTGTAGTCGTCATCGCCAATGGTGTCGAAAGGCGGGATGCCATAAGGGGTATCCCATTCAACAAAAAACGGGTTTTCTTCCACGAGCACTGCGGGTGCTTCAACCGCGGTTTCGTCGGCTGCGGCCATGTCCGTGTCAGCTACCGGTTCAGCCTGTTCGGAGCAGGCGGAAAGCGCCATGACGAGGCTGGCGGCCAGCAGGGTTTTGAGGGGGAGTCTGTGTCTGTTCATCGTGTTGGTTCTCGACTGATTGAAAACCTTTCAACCGTACCACTGATTGACGTTCCTCTCCCGTGACAGTGGTCATGAAACCGGCAACAAGTGGCCAATTCATGATCAGCATCACTTTCCTGCAAGGACAAAGAGTCGTCCGCCCGGGTCAAGTTGATCCGGGCGGCTGCCGTTACCATTCTTGCAAGCGTATCCGAACTTGAGCGGTCAATTGTTATCATAAGCTGCACGAACTGCTTTCTTGTCCAGGAGATTGGAGATGAAACGACTCACGACTCTGTTGGCACTACTTGCCCTGTCTTCGCCGGGAACCGCGTGGAGCCAGTCCAACGCACCACCACCGGAGGTGTCCATGGATGGATTGGAACGGGTCGAGACAACGCGGCACAAAGAAATCTACCGGGCGCCCGGCATCGACTGGAGCCTTTATGAAAAGGTCCAGATCGATGAGGCCACCGTGGCGTTTCGCCGCAACTGGCAGCGCGACCAGAACCGCTACCAGCCCAACAAGATTCGCAGCAAGGACATCGAACGCATCAGCGAAAACATGGTGGAACTGTTTGACGACGTTTTTTCGAAAGAGTTGTCCGAACGGGGCGGCTATGAAATCACCGGTGGACCGGGCGAAAACGTATTGCGTATCAGCCCCCATATCGTCGACCTTGACGTCTATGCCCCGGATCCCCGTTACCAGGCGGGCATGCAACGCAGTTATGTTCATACTGCGGGCAGGATGACGCTGAAGCTGCATTTATACGATTCGCACACCGGTGACCTGATCGCCGTTTTCAGCGACCACCGGGAGGCCCCCTGGCGCGGATACGTCCAGTGGGCAAACACGGTAAGCAATACCAGGGAGTTCCGTTGGTTACTGCAATCCTGGGCCAGTGATCTGCTCGAAGGCCTGGAAGAAGCCAAATCCATCAAGGTAGAACACGATTAAAGAGGTGAACGAAATGAACAAAACACTATCTGCTTCTGTTATTTCCCTGGCGCTGCTGGCTCTGCCGGCACTGTCACTGGCCGAGGAGACCGCGCCGGAAGTATCGACCGACGGCATGCAACTGGTTGAAAAAGACAGGCGGGGTGAAATCTATGCCGACCCCGGTGTCGACTGGAGCGTATATTCCAAAATCGTGCTCGATGACGCCACCGTGGCGTTTCGCAAGAACTGGCAGCGCGACCAGAACCGCAACCGCGCCGCACGCGTGTCCACCAGCGACATGGAGAAAATGAAATCCGACCTCGCCACCCTGTTTGACGAGGTATTCGTAAAAGAACTGCAGGACAACGGTGGATTTGAAATCGTTGATCAGGCAGGCGAAGACGTGCTGCGCATCACGCCACACATCGTGGACCTGGACATTTATGCGCCGGATACCAGGAGTTCCATGAACTCACGTTCCTACACGGACTCTTCCGGCAGGATGACCTTGAAGCTGGAACTTCGTGACTCGGAAACCGGCGACCTGATAGCGGCCGCCAGTGACCGGCGCGAATCCCCCTATCGGGGCTATGCCCAATGGACCACGAGCGTGTCGAACAAGGCGGATGCACGCAGGATGTTGCAGAAGTGGGCCGTCGGCCTGCGTGAGCGCCTGAGCGAAGCGACCGGGAAGTAGCCGCAACATAAAACCGGGGTCAGAGTAAGTAACTTACTCTGACCCCATCATTTCTTAAGGCTGCCAGTCAGGAATCCGGGAAGGCGTCCAAGGTGCGCCCTCGGCTTCCAGTTCGGACTCCAACGCGGCCAGGTCCACCGCAATGGATTTCAGCTCGGACAGGATGGCCGGGAACTGGGCGGCCGCCACGTCGTAAGAGTCACTGAAGTTGCCGGTTACGCCGGATTGGGTATTCCAACTGCCGTAAGCAATGGTGGCGACACGGCTGTAGAGCGACAGCGGCACCGGTTCAGCACGGGATGAAATCGTCGAATCGCCGCTCAGGCCGACCTTGAGGTCCTGCATGCGCGCTTCCAATGCACGCAGCGCGGTAGCCTGTTCCTCGGTCGCCATCGGTGTTTCAACGACGGCCTGCATCATGTGTTCGATCCGGCTGTTGATCTCCTTGGCGGCCCGTGACGTGCCCATCACCGCGCGGTACAGGCTGGCGGTTTTCTGCTGGAAGGCCAGCAGTTCCTCTCGGTTATCGGTAACCAGCCCGCCGCTGAACATCGGCTTCAGGGTAAACGGCTTCTGCTCTGTAATGTCTTCCATCTGGCCTTCGACGCGTTTCGACAGGCTGACGGTATAGTCGCCGGGCAATACCATCGGGCCCTTTGGCTCGTCTTCCCACGGCGCCCTGCCCTCTGCGGGCGCCAGGTCGACCGGGTCCGGCGCCGGGTAGCGCATATTCCAGGCAACGCGATGGAAGCCCTTTCCAGTCGCACCGTCGAGCCGCCTGACCACGTTCCCCTCCGGGTCGCGGATCGTCAGCGTTATCGACGGGGCTTCTTCGCGGTCTTCACGGCGCAGCTGTTCCCAGCTCGGGTATGGCGTATCTTCACCGTCCTTGGCCTTCTTGGCTTCCGCCTTGCGGCGGGTATCTTTCAGTGAATTGAAACCTTCGGGCAGGAAGTAGGAGATGACCGCGCCATATGGCGGGTTCTCGGCGGTGTAACGATCGGTGCCAAAATCACCTTTTTCTCCCCAGCCACGGCGGGCGTCCTCGTGGTACAGCCAAGCATCCCGCGGCTCAAACAGCAGTGGACCGGCGGACAATTCTTTCTTCGCGGTACGCAGTGGTGAATAGTCGTCCAGGATATAAATCCCGCGGCCAAAAGTGCCTACCACCAGATCGTTTTCACGACGCTGGATCTCGATGTCCCGCACCGCGATGGTCGGCATGGAGGTCAGCTCATCCCAGGAACCGCCACCGTCGTTGCTGAAAAACAGGCCAAACTCCGTACCGACAAACAGCAGTTTCGGGTTCACATGGTCTTCGGCAATGGTATGTGCGGTGCCCCGTTCAGGCAGGTTGGCGGAAATCACGGCCCAGCTCTTGCCGCGGTTCGCGGTTCTCAGAACATAGGGCCTGTAATCGCCACGCTTGTGGTTATCAAACACGGCGTAGGCCACGTCTGCGTCGTGGTAGGACGCGATGATATCCTCCACCAGCGACCTATCGGGTACACCACTGAACGCGTCGACGGTCGACCAGTTCTGGCCGCCGTCACTGCTGACGTGGATCAGGCCGTCGTCGCTGCCTGCATACAGAAGACCTTCTTCCAGCGGGCTCTCATCCAACGCAATCAGGCTGCCGTACATGGAGGTGGACATGTTCTTGGCGATGGTGTCGACGCTCCACACACGCCCCATGACCTCGAGCTTGTTGCGGTCGATCTGGCGGGTCAGGTCGGGGCTTACAGCGACCCAGCTTTCACCGCGGTCATCGGAACGGAACAGCTTCTCTGCACCGTAATACAGGCGCTTGTTGTCGTGCGGGGAAATGATCAGCGGCGCGTTCCAGTTCCACTTGTAATCGTTCTCGTCTGCCCCCGGCTGTGGCGTTATGGTCAGCCGCTCACCGGTCACCTTGTCAAAGCGGGCCAGGCCGCCGTACTGGTACTGGGCGTAAATGATGTTGGCGTCAGTGGGATCGATCTGGGCCTTGAAGCCGTCGCCAAACTGGACAAACCACCAGTCGGCATTGGTGATGCCATCGGTATACGTTGTCCGGCTCGGACCACATTGTGTCAGGTTATCCTGGGTACCCGCGCATACGTTGTAGAACGGCGCGTCATTATCCGGGGTCGCGCGGTAATACTGCACGACCGGCAGGTTGCCGTCGTGACGCCAGGTCTGGCCGTAGTCCCAGGATTCATAGGCGCCGCCGTCTCCGCCAATATACAGGTGGTGGGAGTTGGCAGGGTCAATCCACAACGCGTGGTCGTCTACGTGCCGGCTTTCGATCGAAAGCCGGCTCCAGCTCTTTCCGCCATCCTCAGAGCGGTGGGTAAACGTATCCACCGAATAAACGACGTCTGCATCGTTCGGATCGACAATCAGTTCGTTGTAATACTGGGGACTGCTGGTCATGTGCCCGGAACGCTTGTCCCAGCTCTCGCCAAAATCGGTGCTGCGGTAAACACCCTTGCCCTCGTCGTCGGCTTCGATGATCGCGTAGAGCAGGTTGGGCTTTGAAGGCGCCATGGCCAGGCCGATTCGCCCGAGGTCACCACCCGGGACACCGTTGCCGATCTTGCGCCAGGTTATACCACCATCGGTGGTCTTGTGGATCCCACTGCCCGGCCCGCCGTTGATCAAGGTCCATACATGCCGCCGGCGCTGATAGCTGGAGGCGACGATAATATCGGGATTTTGCGGGTCGACAACGAATTCGTTGATACCGGTGTCCTCGTCAATTTCGAGGATTCTCTCCCAACTCTTTCCGCCATTGCTGGTCTTGTACAGGCCCCGGTCTCCTCCCGAATTCCACAGCGGCCCCTGTGCGGCCACCCAGACGATATCGCTGTTTTCGGGGTGGAAGCGGATCATTGAAATGTGGCCGGAATCCTCCAAGCCCATGTTTTGCCAGCTTTTGCCCCCGTCAACGGACTTGTAAACGCCATCGCCATAGCCCACGCTGCGCTGACTGTTGTTCTCACCGGTGCCCACCCAGACGGTATTCGGGTTGTTTGGATCCAGTTCCACCACGCCGATCGCGTAGGAACCTTCGTTTTCGAATACCGCCTTCCAGGTAACCCCGTTGTTTTCAGTCTTCCACAGGTTTCCACTGGCCATGGCGACGTAGTGTTTCTGCCACTCACCCGGCACAAACGCGAAATCGGAAACCCGGCCGGTGGTCAGGGCAGGACCGATCGAGCGCAGGGGTACGCCCGCCAGGGGGTGTCCTTTCTCGTCTTCGGCCGCCATGGACTGGCCCGAAATGAAGAGGACCGCTGAGATACAGAGTGTCTTGAGAACGCTGGAGGGAAGCATGCTGAATCCTTGTGGTAGATGTGGTCGGATCAAGCCACTAGTTTACGAGAATCGGGTGTCAGAAGCACGCGCCAAACCCACCGGATCATGCTCGGCGAAAAGCGTTTTTAATGAGAAAGCCGGAGTCTGGCTCCGGCTTTCTGAAGGGACTTGCGGTTAACCTTCCGCGGCGGCTTTGCGTGCCTTGTAATCGCGCACGGCCTCGTTGAACCGGGCGGCCACGCGCTCTTCCATTTCCACGGAATAGTTATAGGAATCGACGATGGCCTGCTTGTTGCCGGGCGTGTTGTCGGGGTTCTCCTCGGCAGCAGCCAGGCAGTCACGGAATACGGTGACTTTACCCTGGAATTCTCCGATATCCTTCTTGGCCGCTTTGAGCTGATCCAGGTCGGCATTCTCGGGGATGGCATCAGGGGCAGCAGGAAGCACACACTTCTGGGCGTCATCCGGCAGGATGACCTCGTAGCCTGTTGCGTCCTCGTCCTGGGCCTGGATGGCTGATGCCATCAAACCAGCTGCAATAAAAACAAGTATACGGTTCACGTCAAAACTCCTTGATTGTCGAACGGCGATTATACTATAGAGTTTCGCGATCTGAGAGGAAGAAATGCCATGACCGAAGAAGCATGGTCCGGTATCGCTCAAACCATTCTCGACGGCTTCGACCGGCACTACGCCCGGTTCCGCGAATACAGCCGTGCCGGGCACCTGTGCTTCGAGCGTGCGGACTGGCAGAAGGCCTCCGATGCCAACCTGGAGCGCATACAGGGGTATGAACGCTACGTGCAGGAAACCGTTCGATCGATCCTGGATAGCTACCCCGAGGCCGCTTCCGATTCCAGTTCATGGCCCCGGATCAAGATCCGCTTCATTGGAAAACTGATGAACCACTGGCAGGCTGAATGTGCTGAAACATTTTATAATTCAGTTGCTTGTAGAGTACTTCATAGAGACTACTACAACAGCCAATATATTTTCTGGCGACCGGCCATCAGTACCGAACACCTGGAGGGCAGCCGTCCCATCTACCGCAGCTTCTACCCTGAGAGCGATGGCCTGCGCCGCAGCCTGCTGGAAATCCTGTGCAGTTTCGGACTTACCGTGCCGTTTGAGAACCTTCGCCGCGACCTTCGCTACCTGGAGCGCGCCGTGCTCGAGCGGCAAGGCAAAGACTGGAAAGCGCAGCCCAACTACCAGGTACAGGTGCTGGACAGCCTGTTTTTCCGCAACAAGGCGGCATACATCGTCGGGCGCCTGATCAACGGCGCCGAGCGCCAGCCCTTCGTCATTCCCCTTCTGCGCAACAGCGACGGCACGATGACGGTCGACTGCCTGCTGATGCGGCAGAAGGACGTCGCCGTGCTGTTCAGTTTTTCCCGCGCTTATTTCCAGGTCGACATGGAAGTGCCGTCAGCCTACGTGAAGTTCCTGTTGTCCATCATGCCGCGCAAGTCGCCGGTGGACCTCTACGCCATGCTGGGCCTGCAGAAACAGGCCAAGACGCTTTTCTACCGGCAACTGCAGCACCACCTGCGTCACTCGAGGGACAATTTCCAGGTCGCACCCGGGGTGCGCGGCATGGTCATGTTGGTATTTACCCTGCCCTCCTTCCAGTTCGTTTTCAAAATGATCAAGGACCGGTTCGACCCACCCAAGACCTCCTCCCCCAAGGAGGTCAGGGAGAAGTACCTCCTGGTCAAGAATCACGACCGTGTCGGGCGCCTGGCTGACACGCTGGAGTATTCCAACGTGGCCATCCCACTGGACCGTATCGACCCGGAGTTGATGAAACAGTTACAGGAAGACGCGGCGGGCTCGATCGAAATCGACGGAAACCGGCTGGTTATCCGCCATATCTATATCGAGCGCCGCATGGAACCGTTGGACAACTTCCTGTCCGCCGCCCGGGGGCGGGAACGCAGACTAGCCATCCGGGACTACGGCAACTCGATTCGCGACCTGGCCGGCGCCAATATTTTCCCTGGCGACATGCTGAAGAAGAATTTCGGTGTGACTCGCCACAACCGGGTGGTATTTTATGATTACGACGAAATCTGCTACATCACCGAGTGCAATTTCCGCAAGGTGCCGCCGGCACGTGATTACGATGACATGATGTCCGATACCCCCTGGTACTCGGTGCAGGAAAACGATGTCTTCCCCGAGACCTTCGGCCCCTTCTTTTTTGCCGACCGGGACGATATGGAGGAATTCAGGAAGCACCACGCCGAGCTGATGACCGCCGAATGGTGGAAACAGTCGCGCGAGAATATCCTGGCCGGAAGCCAGGCGGACATCTTTCCCTACTCGGAGAAAGTTCGCTTCTGCAACCGCTATGGTTAGCGCTTCGCTGCCCTCCTGGCACGTGCGGTCCTGACGCGGTAGCCGAGCAGTAAAGCCAGGGTGGCCGCGTAGAGCAACGGTTGCAGCACGTCTGCCTTGACCAGCCAGTAGTAGTGCCAAACGGCCAGGATCGCGATGGGGTAGACCAGGCGGTGCAGCTTTTTCCAGCGCCCGCCCAGTCTCCTTACCATGCCGCGGGTGGAGGTCGCCGCCAGCGGAATCAACAGAACGAAGGCCGCGAACCCCAGCGTGATATAGGGTCGTTCCGCGATGTCTTCGAAGATGACCGGCAGGTCGAAACGCTGGTCGAGACCTGCATAAACCAGGAAATGCAGCAGTACGTAGAAGAACGCGAACAGGCCCAGCATCCGGCGTAAACGCAGCAGCCAGGGCTGGCCGCTGAGTTGGCGCAACGGTGTCACCGCCAGCGTCATCAGCAGGAAATTGAGCCCCCAGTTGCCCAGGCCGTGGATCAATGCCTCGACCGGGTTCGGACCCAGGCTGAAACCCCACAGGCCAAATGTCCCCAGCAACAGGTTCCCGAGCGGAACCAGGCAGAGGAGAAAAACCGTGACCTTGAGAAAACGCAAACGCGCCCGGGTCATCAGAAATTCTTGCGCAGATCGAGCCCGCTGTAGAGTGACGCCACCTCCTCGGCGTAGCCGTTGAACATCAGCGTCGGCTGTTTCGCTGCAAACAGGCCGGTTCCGATACGCCGCTCGCGCGCCTGGCTCCAGCGCGGATGATCAACTTCCGGGTTCACGTTGGCGAAAAAACCATACTCGTGCGGCGCCGACATATTCCACGATGTCCTCGGACGACGGCTTGTGAATTCGATACCCACGATCGACTTGATGCCCTTGAAGCCATACTTCCAGGGGATCACCAGGCGCATCGGAGCGCCTTTCTGGTTTGGCATGACCCTACCGTATACACCCACTGCCATCAGGGTCAGCGGGTGCATGGCTTCTTCGATCGTCAGGCCTTCGCGGTATGGCCAGCGCAACACAGGCCGTTTCTGGCCGGGCATCTGCTCGGGGTCGTGCAAGGTCTTGAAGGCGACATATTTTGCCCTGGAATTGGGCTCGAAACGCTTCAACAGGTCAGCGAGGGCAAAACCGGTCCACGGTACGACCATCGACCAGGCTTCCACGCAGCGGTGCCGGTAGACCCGGTCTTCGAGCGCATGGGGAGCGACGATATCGTCGTAGTCGTATTCGCCCGGCTTGCCGCACTCGCCCGAAACCTCCACCGTCCAGGGCGAGGTCACGAAGTCCTGCGCGTTACGGTAAGGGTCTTCCTTGGCGGTGCCGAACTCGTAGAAGTTGTTGTAGGTGGTTACGTCCTGCCAACTGTTCGGTTGCTCATCTGTGCTGCCGGGCCAGGGCACCGAATCGAGGGTGGCCTGGTCAGCCCGGGCGATCCCCGGCAAAGCGGATGCCGTGGCCAGACCGCCCAGGGCCAGCCCGGCGTCGCGCAGGAATTCGCGCCGGTTGTGGTAGTTGCTCTCGCTGGTGATTTCCCAGGAGCGAATGCGCTTGTCCGAGTTCATGCTGTCACCTGTGCCGATTTCAGCAGTAGACCGGACAAACGGGTATTACATTGCAAAGTCACCCGGCAGTTCGTGGCCCGCCTACAGCGGACCCGGCATCCCGGGTACATCGACCATCGAATTGCACAGTTCGGTGTTGTCAGCGGCCAGCGTTGTCACGGGAACGGTTCCGCTCTCACCGGAAGTCCCCAGGTCATACCGGACCTCACCCTCACCACAGGCGGTGAATTCAACGGTCATGGTACCGTCAGCCGTTTGGGTCACCGCAGGCACCGGCGAATTGAACACCATGCCTTCCGCCCAGTAAATGTCCAGGTTGGCCACGTTGCCGCTGTAATTGCCCAACGCGGTCATCCAGCGATGTCCGGGCTCGCCTATTCCGCTGGGCACCCCGGGGTCCGGCCGGGTCAGGTCGAAGGTGAACCACGCCAGGAACATCTGGTTGCTGTTTTCATACACATCGATAAAGAAGCCCTGGCCGCTGGTTGCAAAATCGAACCAGGCGCCGGCCAGCGCCTTGTTGATCCGGAACGGCGCTGGCGGCGCCAGCACGTAGAAAAAGTCTCCGTTGGTTTCCTGTGCAAACGGTTGGGCCACGAAATAATAGTCCTGCCCTGCCTCCAGTTCGATGGTGGCGAAATCATCGAGCGGGCTACCCACCCGGTTGGCGTTCGGGTTGGCCGGATCGAAAGGTGCCGAATAGACCTGCAGGCACACATCGACCGCCGTCTCCACGGAGATATCGGTGTAGTAATAGGTGCCGCTCATGGCCACCTGCATGGGGCCGCTCTGCTGGAACTGGGAATTTCCGCAGTCGGTCGATGCAACGGGGTCCGCGCTCGTGAACAGGCCATCGGTCATCTCAGGCACCGCCACGAGGCTGGCGGAATTTGCCGTGCCCGGCCCTGAAACGGTCAAGGCCCAGGCCCCTTCCTTGTTCTGGCACCACTGCTGGACGACCAGGGTGTAAGAAACACCCGCGATCAGATCAACGGGCTCGAAAACGTCGATGCCATCCTCGGTCAACAGGTTGTTTTGCGGGTTGGCAGGGTCAAACGGCCCGGTATAGATCAGGGCGCTGATATCGACACCGCTGAGGTTAAAAACATCAAACACCGTATAGGTGCCGCTCGCCGTAACGCTGAAAGCACCGGTGTTCTGGTAGGCCAGTTGATTCGAGCCGCCGCAAGTACCCGGCAGCGGAATCGTCTTCGGCTCGGTTCCATCGAAAATACCGGACAGGACCGCGTTGGCGGCAAACGCCATACCCGGCGCCATCAACATCACCAGGACAACGATCCCGGACAGTTTGCGTAATTTCATCCCTAATCTCCCTTGTTTCAATCGTTTATCCTTCGACTCCAGCCAAAGAAACTGCCTGCTAGTGTATAGGATTCCATAAATCAACCCTAGCGCAAAATCCGAAAACAACACGTGCTTTCCTGTCACGACATGTGATTTTCTCCTCGGGTCATGCAACGAGTGACCGCCGTGAGCCGCGGGTGTTCCAATTTGGATCAACGACACGGATAATCTTACCCATGAAATTCACCCCCCCCGCGGCACATGAAACGCTGAACAAACCGGTCGAGTTCCGCGGCGGCAGGAAATTCATAGCCATTGCCGGCAACATTGGCGCCGGCAAGTCCTCCCTGCTGGATTTCCTGACCTCGACCTACCAGGTGGCGCCTTTTTACGAACCCAATGATGAAAATCCCTACCTGGCTGATTTTTACCTGGACATGAGGCGCTGGGCTTTCCAGTCGCAGCTGTTTTTCCTGAGCAACAAGTTCCGCATCCACCAGGAAGCAGACCGCACGCCCGGCGTGGTGATCCAGGATCGCACCATTTTTGAAGACGCGGAAATTTTCGCCACCGCCCTGCACCAGATGCGCAAGATCGACAAGCGCGACTGGGCGACTTACTGGGCGTTTTACCAGACCATCCTCGAAGCCATCCAGCCACCGGACCTGATGATCTACCTGCGTTGCCCGGTACGCACCATCCGGCGCCGCATCCGGATGCGTGGGCGCAAGATGGAGCAGGACATCCCCCTCTCCTACCTGAAACGCCTGGATCGCCTGTACGAACAGTGGATCGGGAACTACGAACTGGGCGAAGTACTGGTCCTGGACAGCGACCGCCTCGACTTTGTCAGCGACCTAATCGACCGCCAGGATGTGCGGCAACGCATCGAGAGCCTGCTGCCGGCCGCACTGGAGCGCAACCATCCTGGCCGCCGGGCTTAGTGTCAAAGCGGTTTCAGGTTAAAATGCCTGCCATCACTTTGCGGAGTCCTGTCATGTTTTCGAAAATTTCCCGATTGACCATTCTCGCGCTGCTGCTGTCTCCCGCCCTGGCCCGCGCCGAGCTGCCCGCCTTGACCGTGAACGTTGTGGATGCCCACCCGGCCAGCGGAACCATCGAGATTACCCTGTTCAATTCTGCCGAGAGCTTTCTCAAGCAGACCTACGTGCAGCGCCCTTGCCAACCGGATGCGGACGGCCGTTGCAGCGTTACTTTCGCAGCGCTGGAAGAAGGCGACTACGCGGTGGTTGTCGTACACGATGCCAACGACAACAAGAAGCTGGACAACGGATTTTTAGGTTTTGGGGCTGAAAGTTTTGCCTATTCCAACGGCGCCAGCAACCCCCTGTTCGGCCGTGCCGATTTTGAAGACGCCAGAATCAGGCTCACGGAAACGGTCACCATCGAAATCAGCCTGGACTGACGCGGCGCCCGATGAGTGATTGGCCATTCAAACCGCTGGAGTTTCACCACAAATCCGACCAGGAAATGCTCGAGGCGGCCCGTGCTTTTTACGCGGATGT
>JAZBOH010000234.1:0-2838 GCA_036351055.1 Lysobacterales bacterium | reverse complement strand
CTATGGGCTCCCGGCTGTCCGCGATCGAAAAGCGCCAGGTGTTTGAGGTTATCAAGCGCAACACTGGCTTGCCCCTGACTACGCTACGGCAGGCGATCGCGGAGAAGTCCACCAGCGAGGATGTGCCGCCGATTGAATACGCCCGCAAGGCATTGGAGCAGTACGGCGAGGGCAACATCGTACATGCGCTTGATGCGTTTTGGCGGTACCCGGGCCGGGGCGTCTGGATTGAAGAACACCCCGGGGGCGTCAAACAAAAGATTCATGCGGTAATTCCTGATGATGAGCTCAGCGGCACCGCTGTGGATGGTGTCTTTAAGCTGGCGCGTACAGCGGCCTTTGATGCTGGCGCAAAGTTCGGGGAACCCTTCGAGGGCGTGAACGTCCGCAACGGCTTACTGATCCATGACGGCCAGCGGTGGGAGCTCCAGCCGCACCGCAAGGACCTATTCCTATTGGCGCAGTCGCCGGTGGTTTATGACCCGACGGCAGACTGTCCCCGCTTTAAGCAGTTCCTGGCTGAAATCTTCGACGGTGACCCCGACGCAAACGAAAAGGCGCTGCTGCTGTTGCAGCTAATCGGCTACACCCTTTTGCCATTGTCACGGTTTGAAAAGTTCGCACTGCTGATCGGCAAAGGCGCTAACGGCAAGTCTGTGCTCCTGGAGGTGCTCATGGCGCTGCTGGGATTCGACAGTGTTGCCGGCGTCGCGCCGGACAAGCTGAACGATAAATTCCAACGGGCCTACCTCCACGGGAAGCTGGCAAACATCGTTACAGAGATCGAGGAAGGCGCTGTAATCGCTGACGCGGCGCTGAAGGCCATCACCAGCGGCGAGCTCACCACAGCCGAACACAAGTACCGCAACCCGTTTAGCTTCAAGCCGGTTTCTACCTGCTGGTTTGCGACCAATCACATGCCCCATACGCGGGATTTCTCAGACGCACTATTCAGACGCGCCTGCCTGCTGACCTTCAACAATAAATTTGAGGGTGAGCGATGCGACCCCCATCTAAAGGGCCGGCTGCTGACGGAGCTCCCGGGCATCCTCAACCTGGCATTGGACGCGATCGGACGTGTGCTGGCCGGCGATGAGTTTGCGGAACCGGCGTCAATGATGGAGGCGCGACGCGAATGGCGTCTTGAGGCCGACCAGGTGTTGCAGTTTGTCGAGGAGTGCTGCCACGTGGGGCGCGGGGAAATACAGAAAGGAATCCTGTACCGCGACTACAAGGATTGGGCTGTGGATGCCGGCATCCACCGCACCCTGGCACAGAAAACATTCACTAACCGGCTACTTATGGCCGGCATCGGTGAACGACGAGACCAGCATGCCCGGTTTTATGTCGGGATTTCCCTTCGAACAATGACGCAATGACACATATGACACATTTTCTAATTGTAACCCTTTCGCAACGAACACTATTTTTTAAAAGAACAGTGTCTGAATCGTATGGGGGAACAATAAGAAAACGTGTCATACGTGTCATTCGGCGCATTTCCAGCATAGCGGCGACTGGCCGCAAGGAGGCCATCCGATGAATAGCAACCCCACCCCAGCCGAGCGTCTGCAATCTGCGGCCGATGGCATCAAGCACGTCGCTACCACCCTGGAGCAGGACCCGGTGCGGGCGTGCGAGTTACTGGCCGCACTGGCCGGGAATCTCCAGTGGATAGCCGAACAGATCGAGGGCACACGATGACCTACGCCTACCGCACAGAGCCCTACATCGACCGTGACGGCACGCCCCGCGTGATCGTATGGCGACGCCAGATACTCAGCGAGAGCCGCAAGGACATCGAGCTGGGCGAGGTGGAGCGCGCCGTGATTACTCCAGGCGAGAAACCCGTATTTCAGAAAACCGGCGGCCTGCTTGGCAGACCCTGCCGGATCACCCGCGAGCGATACAAATCATGCGGGTACACAACCCAGCCCCCGAAGGAGATACAGCAATGACCAATCAACAACTTCTGAATTCGCAGGAGGCGCGGGAAGTAATCGCGCTACTTGAGCACATTAAAAACACACCACTGCATGAGCTTGATATGCCCCACGTGTCACCAGAGGCGGCGCGTAAGTTCCTGGCGCTTATCCAGCGGGAGGCAGCACAATGAGCAGCGTCACCCGTTTACCCCGCAAGCTACAAGTTACCCAACCAGCACCGATTAGCCTGGAGGCCATCCGTAAGCCCGTCTACGCCGGAAAAGAGGTGTTGATGGTCTGGTGTGAGCAAACGCATTTCGGCGGCCTGTACACGATTGAAACAGGTATCTGGCACACCATTGGGCCGCTGGATGACTTCGACGCGTTCAAGCAATTCATGGTGAATGCGTTTCCCGAAGCGATTGCGGAAAAACATTAACACTGTGTTTATGAACAGTGGCATACTAGACCCATCCCCAATGAGGGGGAGCGCCGAATCGGGCCATGAGTGCCGCGATTCATTCCATGACAGCGATGCCCGAAAGGGGTCGCGCACCTATGACGGGTGCCGGGAAACCAGAAACGCAGTGCATAAGCACTGTGATCTTTTGTGTTCGCCGGTAGCCGCTCATGCGTCACCCGGCAGTTCAGGAGGGCGCATGCAAGAAACCTGCATTCGTTCAATCAAACTGGATCGCAAGGCATCGCCTGGCAATACGTTCCCTGCAACCCTCGCCACTGAGGAAGCGGTACGCCGTGACTTTGGCTGGGAAATCTTGGACGTCTCCAGGATGGATTTATCCCGCGCACCGTTCCCGCTTATCGAGGGGCACGACCAGAGCAGGCTCAATATCGGAGTGGTCGAAAACGTCCGCGCCGATGGTCACCGGCTGCGAGGTGATATCCGTCTGGG
>JAZBOH010000233.1:0-2397 GCA_036351055.1 Lysobacterales bacterium | reverse complement strand
GTTGCTGCGGTCTTGGTCATCGAGAAAGATCGTGCGGCGCTCGATCCCCCGCACGATCACATGCTGCACCGCGCCGGGGGCGTCTATGCGGGCTTGACGGGGCATAGAGATGGAAATAGCAAATCAGTGAAAAATTAACAACTTATTAATCAATGGACGTCCCCACTTTTCTTAATCAATGGACGTCCCCACTTTTCCGCTTTCCCAATCACCGACAGGCGATCACCTTGCCGGTATCCGATGTGTCGTAACCGGGGAGGTGGTCCAAATCCTCCCGCAATGCCCGGGACTGCAAGACGTCCAGCAGCACCCGGACAGCCTGGTGCGCCATCAGATCGTCGGGAATCACCAGATCGCAACGGACGGTGGAGATGCCAACAAAATCCAGGCCGTATAGCGAAGCCACCACCCGCAGCCCTAAAGCGGCATCAGCGGTCCCATAGAGCACCCGCTGGGCGCCCTCGCTGTGGCCGCCCACAAGATCTTCAAATCCCCGCACCGCCGCGAACGGGATGCGTTCCCGCGCCAGGCCATCCTCCAGAAGGCACCGCAGAGCGGCGCCCGGCTCCCGATTGACCATTCGCACCTCCCGGCGGCCCAGATCCGATACGCCGCGGATATTCAGCGGATTGCCGGGGGCCACCATCAGCCCTTCCTCAAACGTGGAAAACCCGATCACCAGCCCTTTGAAGTCGCCCAAGATACGGTGGGCCAGGGCCACGTTGGCCTCTGTTTCACCCGTGTTGTGCAGATGCGTGCCGGCGATGTGGGTATGGCCGCTGGAAAGCGCCTCCAAAGCCCGTTGGCTGGAAGCAAAGCGGCACAGGAGGCTTGATGCCCCGGGAGATCGGGTTACATGCGCACTGAGGATCTCAAAGGCGGGGTCGCAGCCCATCAGCAATGCTTTTTGCCCAAGGGCCGATTCGGGCTGGAACAGACGCAAGCGGCCGCTTTGTTTGAGAAGGAGACCGTCGGCGGGCAGCATGTTTTCCCGGAAATCATTTTTACCGGTCAAAGGGAAACCCACCAGTTTCCCCCGGACGCTGGCCAGGGTCAGCCGCGTGTCGCTGTCCAAAGCGCTGTGACCGATGAGGACGAGCGAGGGGTCTGCGGACGGCCCATCAAGTTCAAAAATATCCTCGATGCGGCATTCCAGAACAGCTGCCAGGCGCAGGGCTACGGCCGTGTTGGGCAGATAACGGCCCGACTCCATGTCGTATATCGCCTGTCTCTGAACCCCGATTTGCTCGGCAAGCTGGGTCTGGGTGAGGCCTTTGGTAAGACGCTGGGTTTTTAGGTGGCTGACGATGGGGTGAGCGGCTACTTTTTTCATGGCTTTCCCCGTAATCGGCTGGCGGCTATATCCTCATGTCTGCTGTGAACGTCACCTGTATATCGGATGATGGCATCGAATGCAACCGAGCCCGGCCGATACGCCGGGTGCATCCCGGGCGGGTCAGCAAATCGATGATCTCATGATTGATTGCCGGTGGCCGGTGGGGATGCACCCGGCGCTCTAACGGTGAAGGAAAGTCCGCCACAAACGACATTTTTGAAGATTGAATCTACAATCCTGAAGTGTGTAACCCCCCCCTCCTTGTTCCCTTGTCAGCGAAAAATCCTTGGAAGCGTAGATAAACCAGATGGTTGCACCAAGAGCATGTCTTGGCATGTTCCGTGCTGTTAATATAAGTGTTGACGTTTATAAACGTCATAAGCTAATGGGGTGTACGCTCAATGCGTAATCAGGTTGCCTCTGCCCGGCATGTTTGCAGAGGAGGGCAAATCGGTTTTTGCCATCGTCAAAGCTTCAAGCGTCATGATCGGTACGGATTAGCCGGGCTCCCTTCGAGGTGGCCAAACCAGAACACCGGTAGTGGCAAAATTGGTGATATCTCAAATAGACAGAGCAACCCTGAATTTCTATTGCGTGGAGGAAAGGAACGATGAGGAAAATGTGTTTGCGCGGAACGAAAGTGGCGGCAATGATGGCGGTGATTCTCCTCTTGGCGGGAAGTTTCGGCATACTATGGGCCGCTTCCGATACCGTAACGGTGTTTGCCGCCGCCTCGACGACCAACGCGGTGACCGAGATCGGCGCTGTTTTCAGCGAAAAAAATGTGGAGCGCTTTCTGCCGTCCTTTGCCTCCTCTTCCACCCTGGCCAAGCAGATCGAAAACGGCGCGCCGGCGGATATCTTCATCTCGGCCAACAAGAAGTGGATGGACTACCTGGAAGAAAAGGGGATGATTGAGAAAGGCGCCCGCTTCGACCTTTTGAGCAACCGCATCGTGCTGATCGTTCCGGCCGACAGCGCCGTGAAGGACATCCCCATCGGTCCGGGGTTCGACCTGCCGACGCTCCTCGGCGAGGGCCTCCTGTCCATGGGCGACCCCG
>JAZBOH010000232.1:0-4853 GCA_036351055.1 Lysobacterales bacterium | reverse complement strand
TTGTCGGAGGAAAGTATAGGGCAGATATTTGGGGTCAGAGTAAAAATCATCAACAACCCTCTGAGGCCCGCCTCGTAACTGATCAGCCGGTATAGTTTTCGAATTTAGTTCTCGAATGCAATTCTATAATCCGCTCAAGGATGAACACTATGCCCAGATTTAGACCATACTGCCCGGGCGAGAACCCCCAACATGTCATCCTAAGATGTAAGAATCGGTGTGACTTTTTTCGCGGATGATGACCTCGCTTTATATGCACACTGCTTTGACGAAGCCGCCCAGAAGCATGGGCTCACAATTCACGGCTGGGTGTATATGACACGTGATGTACATCTGCGTGTCACCGGGGAATCAGACGACTTGCTCTCGGATCTGACAAGATGGAAGAGCTGCGTGGACGGCGTTAGTACCTGATGAAGCGCGGGCCGAAGTCGGAGTAGGGAGGTTCACTCCGACCCCAAATATCGGGAAGTTTTTACTCTGACCCCAAATATCCTGCACCCGGCGCAGAATGTGTCGAAAAACTTTACACAATAACGCAGAATGGGAATACCCCGGAGCCGGGATGTACGGCACGGCGTCCGCCAGGGACATCAGCCACACCATCGTCTGCACACAGTAGCCGGTTGAGACTATGCCCGGGTCGGTGGGTTGATTGGTGATCAGCACCGGCCCATAACAACTTCAGGAAGACTCAATCATGAACATGGCATTTTATAAAACCGCTGCCTGCGCCGCCATGGTGACGCTGGCGTCCACGAACCTCTACGCCGAACAAGGCGGCCCCAGCCGGCCGTTCTTCGGCCAGATGGTGCTGCAGGGGGTGACCTTCCAGGTCGAGAGCCCCAACGACAGCTCGATCAACCCGGTCACAGTCCGGGCAATGGTCGACGGGAAAACCTTCGCCGAGGAGGGCATGGAGGCCGACGGCACCATCACCGACCTCGAGGTGGAGGACCTCAACGCGGACGGCTACCCGGAGGTCTACGTCTACGTGACCTCCGCCGGCAGCGGCTCCTACGGCTCGCTGATCGCCTATGCGTCGAACCGCAACCGCTCAATCACCCCGATTTACCTGCCGCCGCTCGAAGACGATCCTGCCGCCGCCAAAGGCTACATGGGGCACGACCGGTTCGTGGTCGGCGAAGGCGCCCTGGTGCGGAACTTCCCCATATACAAGGACGGAGATACCAATGCCGCCCCTACAGGCGGCACACGGCAGTTGCAGTACCACCTGCAGGCCGGTGAAGCGGGCTGGCTGCTGGTGCCTTACAAGGTGTTCGATTTCTAGCTGGTCCTGCGATCGCCTCCACGAGGGCGGTCGGGCGCAACTTTCGTCCGACGCATCCAGCGGTCCGCCGCACGGCGCCTGCCCCAGCTGAAGAGCGGCGTACCGGAGATGTCGTTGCCATCGACATCGCGGCTGGGTTGTGGCGGGCAGGAGCGCTGCGTGCCCATTGCTGCCGCTCCAACTGCCTCCTTTTTACGGTTCTGTATTTTTGCAAGATATTTCCTTGCGGATTCACTGTGAAAAAATGTCAGCTCGGCCCCACTCTTCGCCGACGACGCGCCGGGCTATACTCCGCAGCCGGCAATCGCCGGCTACCGGAAAGGGATGAAGTGCAATGACGCTACGAACTGCTTTTGGGGCCGCGCTGCTGCCCCTTGCCCTGGCCCTGTGGACGCGTGACCTGCCGGCGCAAGAGCTGGATGTCCTGACCCAGTCCGCTGTCCCCAGTCATCTGGCGACGAAATCGCTGATCTACGCGGTCAGGAAATTCGGTAAACGCTACTTCGCTACCGGGATACAGGGTCACATCCTGTACTCTGACGATGGCGGTGATTCCTGGACCCAGGCCCAGGTGCCGGTCCGTTCAAGCCTGCTTTCTGTCGATTTTCCGACACCCGAGCAGGGCTGGGTGGTCGGTCACGAGGGCGTCATCCTCCACTCGTCCGACGGCGGCAAGACCTGGGTCAAGCAATACGATGGTAACCGCTACGCCAGGGAGGGGCAGGCCTTCTACCAGAAAATGGGGATGGAAAACCCGGATAACGAGATATTTCCGGTCCTGGCCGATGAGATGCAGCTTGCCATCGAGCTGGGTGCGGACAAACCCTTCTTCAAGGTGAAGTGCCAGACTGACAAGCGCTGCAATGCGTTTGGCGCCTATGGCATCTCGGTGGTTACCTTCGATGGGGGTGAGACCTGGGAAAACAGCATGTACCGTAACGACAACGAGAATTTCAACCATATCTTCGATTACGCTCCCCTCCCCATCCCCGGCAGGTACTTCCTCGCCGGGGAAGCCGGCCTGTTTCTGATCGCCGACACCAACGAGCGCAGGGCCGTCAGGGCCCAGTCCGTGCCCTGGGACGGCAGTTTTTTCTGCAGCTCAGCGACCGCGGACGGGGCGATCATCCTGGGTGGCCTGCGTGGACGCATGTTCCGGACCGCCGACGAGGGTACCACCTGGGTCACGGTCGAGAAGCCGGTGACGAGTTCCATCGTGGCTGCAATCCGGTTATCAGATAACCGTCTGGTCGCTGTTGGCGCGGCCGGGGAAGTCCTGGTCAGCACCGACAACGGCTTCAGCTACACCCTCGCGCCGGTTGAGCACCGGCTCGGCCAACTGAGTTCCGTCGCCGAGGGACCCGGGGATACGCTGCTGCTGGCGGGCCTGAAAGGCATCACTAAAGTCGCATTGCCCCGTTAACAGCGGGCGCACGGAGAAACAATAATGGCACACTCTCAGGAATCGGATCTGCCGGTGATCTCGGATCTCAAGGCGTTCGATTTTCAGTCCGGTTCTTTCCTTGAAAAGCTGGTTTTCAATAATCGTCCGGTAGTGGTGGCGATGTGTATCCTTGTGACCATCGTACTGGGATACCAGGCGACCAAGATCACGCTCCAGGCGGGATTCGAAAAAACCCTGCCAAAAACCCATCCCTACGTACTGAACTACCAGGCTAACCAGACCGACCTGAAGGGCCTGGGCAACAACCTCCGGGTCGTGGTTGCCGTCAAGGAAGGCACCATTTTCACCCCGGAGAACATGGCCTATATCGAGAAGGTCAATGAGGCGGTTTTCTACCTGCCGGGGGTGGACCGCAACGGCATGAAATCTATCTGGACGCCAAATGCGCGCTGGCAGACCGTGACGGAGCTGGGCTTCGAGGGCGGGCCGGTTATCCCCGGAGATTACGACGCCTCCCCCGGTTCGATCGAGATGGTGAAAACCAATATCGACCGGGCGGGGATCATGGGCGACCTGGTCGGCAATGACGCAAAGTCCGCGGCGATTATCGTGCCGCTCATGGACAGGGACCCCCAGACCGGGGACAGGCTGGATTATGCCGAACTGAGCGACAAGCTGGAGGAGATACGGCGGGAGTTCACCGACGGAAACCCCGACCGGCAGATCTATATCATCGGATTCGCCAAGCTGGTGGGCGACCTGCTGGACGGCCTGGTGGTAGTGATGGGCTTTTTTGCGATCGCGGTGCTGATAGCCACAGCCCTGCTGTACTGGTACACCCGCTGCCTGCGATCCACCCTGATGGTGATCGGCTGTTCGCTGGTGGCGGTGGTCTGGCAGCTCGGCCTGCTGGCGACCCTGGGCTATGAACTGGATCCCTTTTCGATCCTGGTACCCTTTCTGGTATTCGCCATTGGCGTGAGCCACGGGGCACAGAAGCTCAATGGTGTGCTGCAGGATATCGGTCGCGGCACCCACCGCTACGTGGCAGCCCGCTATACCTTCCGCCGCCTGTTCCTGGCAGGCGTAACGGCCCTGCTGTCTGACGGCGTGGGGTTTGCGGTCCTGATGATCATCCAGATCCAGGTGATCCAGGACCTGGCCATCACCGCCAGTATGGGCGTCGTGGTGCTCATCTTCACCAACCTGATTCTTATACCGATAACGCTCTCCTACACAGGCGTGGGAAAAAGAGCGGTGGCGCATGCAAGCCAGCCGCACAAGAACCGTGAAGAGATGCATCTCCTGTGGCGCTTCCTGCTGCTGTTTACCCATAAAGGTCCCGCTGCGGTGGCGATTGTTATCAGTGCGCTGATGGCCGTTGGCGGGATGTACGTTTCGAGAGACCTGCAGATCGGCGACCTGGATCCGGGCGCCCCGGAGTTGCGGGCTGACTCACGCTACAACATGGATGTCGCCTATAGCGTCGAACACTACTCGGTTAGCACCGACGTGTTCGCGGTCATCGTCAAGACACCGGCCGATGGCTGTATTGATTACGATGGTCTCATTCTGGCCAATGAGCTGGAATGGCGCCTGCTGCAACTGGACGGCGTTGAGGACGTGCGCGGCCTGAACGTACGCATCCGCCAGATAATGGCCGGCATGAACGAGGGCTACATCAAGTGGCAGGCGCTTTTCCGCAATCAGGACACCATTAACTATGCGGTCAGCGAGCTGGTGCCGGAGTTTGTCGACCCGGCCTGTTCGATCTGGCCGATGCAGGTTTTTCTCTCGGACCACAAGGCGGCGACCCTGAACGGACTGGTGCAAGCGCTGGATAAATTCAACGCCGACTGGCCCAGCGCGAAGGCTGACTTCCTTGGGGCTGCGGGCAGCTCAGGCTTCGAGGCAGCGACCAATATCGTGGTAAAGCAGGCGAACCGCGACATGCTCTATTACGTGTACGGGGCCGTGATACTGCTGTGCCTGCTGACTTTCCGCTCGATCGGCGGTGTGATCTGTGCGGTGTTACCGCTGATGCTCACATCCATTCTGTGTGAGGCGCTGATGGTGTGGCTGGGAATCGGAGTGAAAGTGGCGACCCTGCCCGTGATTGCACTGGGCGTGGGCATCGGCGTGGACTACGCCCTGTAT
>JAZBOH010000231.1:0-16339 GCA_036351055.1 Lysobacterales bacterium | reverse complement strand
TGCGACCCAGATATTGCCGTCATTGGCCGGAGCGCTGGCGATATACCAGGTCGGCAGTCCGACTTCATCGTAGGTGTACCAGATCAATGCCCGGTCGGCGCCACCCCAGTTGTAATCATAGCCCTGACCCGAGCGTGCCGGCGGGAACCACAATCCCGGTTGGACATCGATTGCTGCACCCTGGAACTCCACGTTCGCCTGAACTTCCACCGAAACCGGGGAAGAAGAACCATTGCTCAGAACCGCATACCAGCGCCCGGCATCGACGCCACCACTGACGGTGACGGTCGGGCCGCTCGCTATGGACCCCTCTGCCGAGGCGACCACCGGGGCATTACCCGCCGGGGATGCAAACGGCGGATCGCTCAGACCGTCTTCAAAGTCCAGGCGGACCAACTCCAGTTTCAGCATGCTCGACTGCGTGTCGTCGGCGCCCGTCGCCGATACGGTCAGGCTCTGCGCGCCCGGCGGAATGTCGATAAACATGCGGTCGTGTTTGCCGCTGGCAGCCAGGGCCAGGCCATGTGTCCTGCCGTCCATCAGCGCCAGGCTCTCGGCCGCCGCCACGCCGCTGCGCGTCAGCCTGACCGGGATCACGCCAACATTACTGGGCGAACTCTTGCTGGAGCCGACACCCACGGCGCCCAGCCAGGTCTCACCCGGCGCGGCTTCAAAATTGTCCCAACTGACCCGCACCGGGAAGGATTCATTGACCCCGGTGATGCCCGGGCCGCTGGCGCTGAGCCCGCTGCCTGCCGACGGTTCGACCACGGCATGCCGCAAGGTCATCGCGTCACCGCCGCCATCACCGCCGCTACCGGTCCAGTTCTGCACCAGGATCCAGTAGTTGCCCGGCGGCAGGTTGTACAGGTCACAGCGCTCCAGGTCCTGGGGCGTTGTACTGGAGCAAAGTTCTTCCCATTCATCCGCAAAACCATCGCCCTCATCGCGGCCGACAAACAGATCGATGTCGGGGGCAGTCGACGCCAGGGTCTCTGCGTAGAGCCACAGGGCGCCGTTTGGCAGGTTGTACCACTGGGTAAAAACGCCTTCCCCGCCATCGTAGGGGTCATCGTCGGAGGGATCTTCGACATGCGTCTCAGTGCGCTCCTGGGGTTTGACCGGTCCGCCGCTGCTGAACGTGGCGTTGGGCAGCGATACCAGGCCCGTCAGTCCGAATTCTGTCCAATCACCATCATTATCGGTTGAGATGGCCCATTCATCCGGCAAATCACCACCGTAGGAATACACCGAAACCGTCAGGTACTGGTCAGAAGATCCGCTGGCGCTGAGCCGGATTTTTCCGGACACCCAGTCTCCGACGATGTCGGAATCATCGACGTTGACCGTTATGGTCAGGTTACGCGAACCGCCATCGGACAGGTCGAAACTCGACGGGGTGACCGTCACCACGGTTCCTGCCGGGAAGCCAACCGGCGTTGCGGTCCAACTACCGCCGCCCATCATGTCGGTCACGGAACGGAAAAAGGTACAATACCCCTTGCACCGCGCATTGACCACGCCCGGAAGGTTCAGGTTGTGCGGGTTTCCGCCGGACGCCGGGTTGGCCGACAGAAACTGGTTCGGGGTCACGTTCAGGAACAGGCCGGCATTGGCGGCCTGGTCGAGGACCGGGCGCCCCGCCCCGACCTGCTGGGTGGTCGCTGGCGCGCCATTCTCGTCCTTGGCCAGTTCCTGGGTGGCCGTCATTTCGATGGCGGACGCCAATTGGTTGGCCGTCCAGTCCGGGTGCACCGATTTGAGCAGGGCTGCTGCACCTGCGATGTGCGGCGATGCCATGGAGGTGCCGCTCAGCGTAAGAAATGAGTTCGAACTCGAAAAGCCCGCGGCCAGGATCGCGGTGCCCGGGGCAATCACGTTGGGTTTCAGGGTGTCCTGAACAGGCTCTACAGCCGGTCCGCGCGAGCTGCTGAAAGACAGCTGGTCAGCCACCGAATCCAGTTCGACCAGCGTCAGGCCGCTGAGCTGGGCGCCGTGACCGCTGCCCGAACCCAGCCAGGTACGCAAAATGTCGCCATTTTCGCGACCGATATGGGTGGCGGGCAGGCAATGGTCATCAGCCACGATGGACTCACCGTGCTCGGCGGTATTGGCCAGGATGTAACCACCGGCGCCGGCCAGCATGACGTTCTTGCCTTTTTCGATGCGTCCGTAAGTGCCGCGGTCACACACCACGATTTCACCGTTGAACGGCTTCGACCCGGCCCAGGGATTACTGGCGCCGGTATTGGTTGCACAACTGGACTGCAATTCCGCCTCGCCTGCGCCGCAAAACGCGTTGCCAAAGTCCCTGGCATGCACGATGACCAGCTTGCCGGTGCCGTCGGTCTGGGTGGCCCCGATCATGTCGTCGGGCGCCGGCAGACTGCCGCCGGAGAAATTGGTCACGGTGCTGCCCAGGATATTGTTGTGGGTGGCGTTACCCACCGCCACGATCCAGGGCGCCAGTGCAGGTGATGTCACGGTACGTTCGTTGGGGCCGGTATTGCCAGCCGAGGAAGCGACAAAGATGCCGGCGCTGCGTGCGGCAAGAAAGGCGCGGTCGGCGCCGCCGTTCCAGGGGTCGCGAGCGTCGCCGCCAATGGAATAGTTGATCACGTCAACACCGTCCGTCACTGCCTGGTCGATGGCGGCCATGATGGCGGAACCGGAGCACCCCTCAGCCTCTTCCGATTGCGGCTCACCCATGTAGCAAACCCGGTAGGAGACGATGTGGGCGCGCGGCGCAACGCCAGAAATCGTTTCGTTGGCCGCACCGTTGATGTTCACGTTGACCGGGGAGCCTGCCGCGGTTCCTGCCGTGTGACTGCCGTGTCCGTTGTTGTCCTTGCCCTTGGTATTTTCCTCGACCCAGTCTTCTGTATCGGGGTCGTCTTCAACAAAATCATAGACACCCACCAACTTGTTGTTGCACAGCACATCGGCCTCGGAACACAGGCCGAGACCAACGCCATAGGGATTGACGTAGTTGAAATCGCTGTCGTCGAATGACGGGTGGTCCCAGTTCACGCCGGTATCGATATTACCGACCACGATGCCTTCGCCGCGGGCCGCGGGAAAACCGGCGTCACCGTTCCAGATGTACCCGGCGCCGAGCCATTCCGGACCGGCATAGGTTTGCGGCTTGTAAATGATATCCGGGCTGACCGACCGGACCAGCGGTGACTCCGCCAGCAGCGCGGCCTCGTCGGCCGTCAGCCTGATGGCAAGGCCGTTGCTCGCGGTGCGGTAACGGTACGATACCGCTGGCATACGGCCCAGCAGGACTTCCATTTCCCTGGCAAATTCAGCCTGACGCTCGCCGAGAAAGCCCAGGTATGCGAGTGACTCGGGGGAACGTACATCGAGGCGTTTTTCACCGGTCGATTGCGGGGCGGTCGCAGCCATCCGTTTGGGGCCGCGGTCGCCATCGACCGATAATTCGCCGCCATCGTAGAGTGCGAGCGGCGGATCCAGCAATTCAACCACGTAACGCTGGTAGGCAACGGAATCGCTTTCCGCCTCCCGCGCCAAGACCGGCTGAAAGACAACGGCCAATACCAGGCAGGCCGCCACAAACAGCTGGAAAGCAAGTGATATTTCGTTTGTTTTCTTCGTCATCCCGTTTCTCATCCGTGACTCCGTACCGGGCTCCGCATCGTAACCAGTTCTTCCGCGGCCGTTGGGTGAATTCCGATCGTGCAGTCGAATCGATCCTTGGTCAGACCGGATTTTACAGCGACCGCGAAGCCTTGGACAATTTCGGGCGCATCAGGGCCCACCACGTGCAAGCCGACTACTTTGTGACTGTCCCGGGCCACAATAAGTTTCATCATGGCTTTTTCATCCCGCCCCGACAGCGTATTTTTCATCGGCCGGAACTCGGAGAGATACACATCGATGGGGCCAATATGGTGGATGGCGTCTTCTTCGCTGTAACCCACGGTGCCAACCGGGGGCTGCGAAAATACCGCTGACGGCACGTATTCGTGGTTGACGGGGCGGCTGATCCCGGCAAATTCCGTATCGGCGAAGGCGTGGCCCTCGTAGGTGGCCACCGGGGTCAGGTTGACCCGGTTGGTCACGTCGCCCACGGCGAAGATGTTATCTACGCTGCTGCGAGAGCAGCTGTCGACCACCACCTGCCCGTTGGCACGCACTTCAACCCCCGCGTCCCGTAAACCGAGTCCACGCACGTTGGGCACGCGGCCGGTCGCGTACAGGACCTGGTCCACCAGCAGGGTTTCACCCGAATCCAGGTCCAGGCGCAATCCCTGTTCTGTTTTCTCAATTGCGCTGACATTGGTCTCGAGTAGCAAGCTGATGCCCTTGCGGCGCTGCCCCGCGCTGACGACCCGTCGCACATCGCTGTCGAAACCCCGCAACACGGCGTCTCCGCGATAAATCTGTGTAACCTCCGAACCGAGCCCCTTGAAAATACCGGCGAACTCGCAGGCAATAAATCCTCCCCCGACCACGGCGACACGGCGCGGCAATTCTTCCAGGTGGAAAGCCTCGTCCGAGGTGATGGCGTGCTCGATACCCGGAATTTCCGGCTTCCACGGTCTGCCGCCGACCGCCACCAGGATCTTGTCCGCCGTGACCACCTGGTCACCCAGGCGAACGGTATGCCGGTCGACCAGAACGCCACGTGTTTCGAATAGCGTGACGCCGGCGTTGGCTAACAGGCCCAGGTAAACCTGGTTGAGCCGGTCGATTTCCCGGTCCTTGGCCCGGATCAGGTCCGGCCAGCTGAACGATGAGGGTCCGATACGCCAGCCGTAGCCGGCCGCGTCTTCCAGGTCGTCTGCAAAATGCGACGCGTACACCAGCAGCTTCTTGGGTACACAGCCGCGGATAACGCAGGTGCCACCCACGCGGCTTTCCTCGCAAATGCCAACCCGGGCGCCGTGACCAGCCGCGATGCGTGCGGCCCGGACACCACCGGAGCCGGCACCGATCACGAATAAATCAAAATCGTATGTGCTCATTTCTGTAGACCCTCTTTCATGCACCGCGAAATATACCTTTTATATGGCGTGTCTGCCTGACCAATCAAGACATTTGCTTGCCCAAACGAATGCCCCCGCGCCGCTTTTCCAAAAAAAGGTAAAATAGCAGAATGATTCTGTGATCTGAATCATTTAACCACCCATGCATATATGGACTTGCAGGCGCAGTTTCCGTAGCATGGCGCACCAGTCAGAAGAACCAATATGGAGCTGCATGCTTTCCGCGTCGAAAATCAACTTTGAGCGATATTTCGAACCCGTATTCAAACCCGTCAGCTTTGACCTCGATGCCGGCGGGTTGCTGCTTATTACGGGCGCAAACGGCTGTGGCAAAACCACGCTGATCCGGGTGCTGGCGGGCATCCTTCATCCGACCTCGGGCACGCTTTCCATGACCGCCGCCAACATGGCCTACGTGGGCCACTACCTGGCTATCAAGGACGACCTGAGCGTAATCGAAAACCTGCGTTTTATGCGTGATTTCATGGGCACTTCGCAGCGCAGTGCACAGGAAGTGATCGCGGAAGTCGGGCTGGAGCGGGTCAAGCACAACCAGGCGCGCAACCTGTCGGCCGGACAGCGTAAACGCTGCGGCCTGGCGCGGCTGCTGCTCAGCGAAGCGGACCTCTGGCTGCTCGACGAACCTTATTCCAACCTCGATGTCGAAGGTGTCGACCTGGTTGACCGCCTACTTCTCAGGCACCTCGAAGCCGGAGGGTCGGCCGTCGTTGCCACGCACGGCGCACACCGCCTGGAGTGGCATGGAACGGTCGACTATTTCCTTGAATCGGGGGCCCTGACATGAACGTACAGCAAGCCAATGGAAGCATGAGCGGCGCATTCTTCGCCCTGGTGAGGCGGGACCTGCTGCTGGCTTTCCGGCGGCGCACCGAACTGCTGTTCCCGGTGATTTTTCTGCTGGTCGTGGTCAGCCTGTTCCCGCTTGGCATCGGTCCCAGCCCGCAACTGCTGGGGCGCATCGCGCCGGGTGTGATCTGGATTGCCGCCCTGCTCGCCACCGTGATTTCACTGGACGCCCTGTTCCGCTCGGACTACGAGGACGGCACGCTGGAGCAGTTCGTGATCAGCGGGCACCCGCTGACCCTGATCGCCCTGGCCAAGATCCTGACCCACTGGCTGGTGGCGGGGCTGCCGATCGTGCTGATGTCACCGTTGCTGGCGGTGTGGATGAACCTGCCGTCCGGAACACTGGGCGTGATGGTGGCGACGCTGATTATTGGCACGCCCATCCTCAGCCTGATCGGCTCGATTGGCGTCGGTCTGACCATCAGCCTGAAACGCGGCGGACAGCTGCTGTCGCTGCTGGTATTTCCGCTCTATGTCCCTATCTTGATCATTGCGACGGCAGCCGTCATGGCTTCGGCTGACGCCTTGCCGTACACCCAGTTCCTCGGCCTGCTGGCTGCGGGCCTTATCACTTCGCTGACGCTGGCGCCTTTTGCGGCAGCCGCGGCGCTGAAAATCAGTTTGTCATGACAGAAAAAAACAAAATCGAGCAAAAGCCCAGGAAAAACCCCTTGGTGCTGTTTATCCACAAACTGGGCTCGCCGGCCTATTTCTACCGCTTCTCCGGCAAGTTCATCCCGTGGTTCTGGGCCATTTTCCTGGTGCTGACCGCGATCGCCATGTACCAGGCATTCTTCGTGGTGCCCGCCGACTACCAGCAGGGCCAGAGCTTCCGCATCCTGTACCTGCACGTACCGGCTGCATGGATGTCGCTGCTGGCTTACTCGGTCATGGCCGTATTCGCCTTTATCGCCCTCGTCTGGCGCATCCGTATCGTCGAAATACTCGCCATGTGCAGCGCACCCGTTGGCGCGGCGTTTACCGTCGTCACCCTGGCCGCGGGATCCCTGTGGGGCCGCCCCACCTGGGGAACCTACTGGGTATGGGACGCGAGACTGACCAGCGAGCTGGTCCTGCTGTTCCTGTACCTCGGCGTGATCGGCCTGTACAACTCGATCGACGAACCGCGCAAGGCCGCGCGCGCCGCCTGCCTGTTGGCCCTGGTGGGCGCGGTCAACCTGCCGATCATTCACTACTCCGTGAAGTGGTGGAATACCCTGCACCAGGGCAGCAGCATCAGCCTGATGGGCGGCAGCAGTATTGACTCCAGCATGCTATGGCCGCTACTGATCATGTCCGTCGCCGTGAAGTTTTTTTACGGCGCCAACCTGCTGACCCGTGCCCGGGTCAAACTGCTCGAGCAGGACATGCGTAAAGCCTGGGTCAAAGACATCGTCAGGGAGGGCAAATAATGGACCATACACCCTTCATAGCAGGCGCCTACGGTATCGGCGTCATCGTGTTCTTGTGGGCCGCGTTCGCGCCCCTGGTCAAGAAGAAATCCATCACCCGGGACATTCGCCGGTTGATCCAAGTAGAGGAACGCTCCGTTGACTCCAACCCGTAAACGCCGCCTGATAGCCGTTGTGCTCATCCTCGCCGGTGTCGGCATCGCCGCCGCCATTGCGTCCTATTCGCTGCAGCAGAACCTGCTGTATTTCCAGAGCCCGAGCGACCTGGTGCAACAACCGATTCCGCCCGGCCGGCAGTTCCGCCTCGGCGGCCTGGTCAAGGCCGGCACGGTCAAACGCGTGGGTGAAACCCTGGCGACCCGTTTTGTCGTGACCGACGGCCCCGAGGAAGTGACCGTCGAATACGTCGGCATCCTGCCCGACCTGTTCCGCGAGGGCCAGGGCGTGATCGCCCGCGGCTCGCTCGACGACTCCGGCCTGTTCACCGCCTCGGAAGTCCTGGCCAAGCACGATGAAAACTACATGCCGCCGGAAGTGGCGGATGCACTCGAGAAATCGGGCCATGTTGCCACTGAAAGCAGCGAGGGAAGTTACTGACCATGATCCCTGAACTCGGACAAGTATTCCTGGTCGGCGCCTTGCTGGTCACCTTGACACTCGGCATATTTCCGCTGATTGGCGCCTATAACGGCAACCAGAGGATGATGAGGGTCTCGACTTCCGCATCCCTGGTGCTGTTCTTGCTGGTCAGCGCTTCACTCGCAATGCTGGCCTGGGCCTTTGCTTTGCAGGATTTTTCAGTAGAGTACGTAGCCCGCAACAGCAACTCCAGCCTGCCGATGGAGTACCGCTTATCGGCCGTATGGGGTTCACATGAAGGCTCCCTGCTGCTGTGGGTATGGATCCTGACCCTGTGGACTTTCGCCGTCGCGGTATTCAGCAAGAAACTGCCCGAAGCGTTTCGCGCCCGTACCTTGGCGATCCTGGGCTGGGTCACCAGTGGCTTCCTGATGTTCGTGCTGTTCACATCCAACCCCTTCAAGCGCTTGCTACCGGCAGCTGCCGAAGGATTGGACCTGAACCCACTGTTGCAGGACCCGGCCATGATCATCCACCCGCCCATGCTGTACATGGGCTACGTGGGTTTTGCCGTGGCCTTTGCATTCGCGGTGGCCGCCCTGCTGGGCGGCCAGGTCAACCGCGACTGGGTGCGCTGGTCACGTCCCTGGACACTTGTCGCCTGGGCCTTTTTGACCCTGGGTATTACCCTGGGCAGCTGGTGGGCCTATTACGAACTCGGCTGGGGTGGCTGGTGGTTCTGGGACCCGGTAGAGAATGCATCCTTTATGCCGTGGCTGGTAGGCACCGCCCTGGTTCACTCCCAGGCCGTGACCGAAAAACGCGGCGTGTTCCGCAACTGGACACTGATCCTGGCCATCAGCGCCTTCTCGCTGTGCCTGCTCGGCACGTTCCTGGTGCGTTCCGGTGTATTGACCTCAGTGCATGCTTTCGCATCGGATCCGACACGCGGCGTGTTTATCCTGGCCTATTTGTTCGTGGTCGTCGGCGGCTCGCTGTTACTGTTCGCAATCCGCGCGCCCGGCATGATCCAGGGCAGCAATTTCAAGGGGGTTTCGCGCGAAACCATGCTGCTGATCAACAACCTGATGATTACGGTGATCGCGGCCATGGTGCTGATCGGCACCTTGTACCCCCTGCTGCTCGATGCGCTGGACGCCGGCAAGATTTCGGTCGGGCCGCCGTACTTCGGGCTGATGTTCGCCCTGTTGCTGGTGCCCATCGTGATATTGCTGCCGATTGGCGTTAATTCACGCTGGCAGGGCGACAAGCTGAAACGCCTGCTGGGCGAAATGCTCATTCCGGCGATCTTCGCGCTGCTCACCGGCATCGTCGTGGCCATCTGGCTGCCGAGCGCCGGCGCCTGGGGTATTGCCGGGTCCGCCGGTTCGGCCTGGATCATCGTCGCCACCATCCGCTATTACCTGGAGCGCCTGACCGCGGTCAAAACCCAGAAGCCGGGCCGCAGTGAAACCGGCATGGTGCTGGCTCACCTGGGCGTGGGCATATTCCTGATCGGCGCTTCGCTGACCAACGCCGTGAGCATGGAGAAACACCTGCGCATGGAATCGGGCGACAGCTTCGAGATGGCCGGCTACAACTTCGTGTTCGAGGGCACCCGTGGCGTAACCGGCCCGAACTTCGTGGCCGACCGGGGCGAATTCATCGTATACAAAGGTGAAAAAGTCGAAGCGAGGCTGTATCCCGAGAAACGCCGTTACCGCAGCGGCCAGGTGATGACCGAGGCCGCGCTGGATCCCGGCCTTACCCGCGACCTCTACATCTCGCTGGGTGAGCCGCTGGATGACCGCGGCGCAGCCTGGGCCGTGCGTATCTACCACAAGCCGTTTATCCGCATGATCTGGATCGGCGCCCTGCTGATGATGCTGGGCGGATTCCTGTCCGCCAGCGACAAGCGCTACCGGCGCGAGCGGGAGGAGGCGAAGTCATGATCGGACGGCTCGTCCCCGTTTTCCTTTTTGTGCTGCTCGGCATCCTGCTCGCCGTGGGTCTGAGGATCGCTGATCACAAGACCGAGATCCCTTCGCCGTTGATCGGCAAGCCGCTGCCGCCGTTTGAACTGCCGGTACTGGGAGAACCCGACCGGGTATTGACCAACGACGACCTGACCGGCACACCGTTCCTGCTGAACGTGTGGGCCAGCTGGTGCCCGACCTGCCGGGTTGAGCACCCCGTCATCGAGGAACTGGCCGCTTCCGGCGCGCTCCGCGTGGTTGGTTTCAACTACCGCGACGAGACCGAGGATGCGCAGGCCTGGCTGCGGCGTTTCGGTAATCCCTATGAGGTCAGCCTGCAGGACTACAGCGGGCGTTACGCCATCGACCTGGGCGTTTATGCGGCACCCGAGTCGTTCCTGGTCGACGCCGACGGCACCATCATTTTCAAACAGATCGGCGCGGTGACCCACGAGGTTATCCAGAACGAGATCCTGCCACGGATCCGGCGCCAGGCAGACTGATCGCAAAAGGAGCAAGACATGCTCATGCAACGAATTTTACTCATCGCCACCTTACTGGCCTGCACCCAACTGGCGTTTGCCGCGGGGCCGGTCGAGGGTGAGAAGGAACCCCTGGTCTTTGATTCCATCGAGCAGGAAGAGCGTTTTAACGAACTGACCCTGGAACTGCGATGCCTGGTGTGCCAGAACCAGAACCTCGCCGATTCAGACGCCCCCCTGGCGCAGGACTTGCGCAAGGAAATTTACGACATGCTCCAGGCCGGCGAGAGCAATAACGGGATCAAGACCTTCATGATCGAACGCTACGGGGATTTCGTCCTCTACCGCCCGCCGTTCCAGGGCAATACGCTGGCCCTGTGGGTCATGCCCATCATCATTCTGCTGGGCGGAGCCGTTGGCGTGTTCTTCGCCGTCCGGCGCCGCAACCGTCATCTCATCGAGCAAGATCAAGAGGGGTCAAACTAGTGTTCTGGACCATTGCAACAGCGGTACTGTTTGTCGCAGCCGTTATCACCCTGTTTCCCCTGCTGCGTGGCAAGTCCGCCCTGCAGCCCCTCGCGCTGGCCCTGGCTTTTATCCTGCCCGCGGCCGGCTTGTGGGTATACGATAACTTCGGCACGCCGGATGGCCTCGATGTCCGTGGCACGCCCCGGCAAGTGAACAGTGCCGCCGACCCGCACGCCCAGGGTGGGGAGATGGGCGAGATGCTGGCCGGTTTGCGGCAGCGGCTCGAACAGACCCCGGATGACCTGGATGGCTTGATGCTCCTGGCACGCACCCTGAAGGCCTCCCAGCAGTTCGCTGAGGCCGCGGACGTGCTGGAACGGGCCCACGCCGTGGCGCCGGAGAATCCGGCCGTCATGGTCGAACTGGCCGAAGCCTGGATTTACGAATCCCAGGACGGCAGCGTGCCCGGGTCTGCGGTCGCCATGCTTGAACGCGCGCTGGGCATCAACCCCGAGTTACAAAAAGGCCTGTGGCTGATGGGCATTGCTTCCATGCAGCAGGGCGACGACCCGTTTGCGATCAGTTACTGGCAGACCCTGCTCGAGCAACTCGAACCGGGCAGCAATACCTACAACATGGTTGCGGGTCAAATCAACGAGGCACAGGTGCGCATGGGCATGCTGCCCGGGGACGCGTCACACGAGGGTCACGACCACGGTGATATGACCACAGATCCGGCAAACGGTCAGACGGCTGCAGTGGCCTCAGAAGACGGCGCCTGGAGCGGCACCCGCGTGATACTCGATGCCAACGACGGAGCCCGGCAGGCGCTGGCCGACGGCGCGGTGCTGTATATCATGATCCGCGGCCCGGGACCGGCCATGGGCCCGCCACTGGGCGTACGCCGAGTGACCAACCCCTCTTTCCCGCTGGAAGTGACCGTCACAGATGACGACAGCATGATGAAGGAGCGCATGATTTCCTCCGAAGCGGAAATCCGCCTGCAAGCCCGTGTTTCACTGACCGGCACACCGGCGGCTCAGCCCGGAGACTGGAACAGCGAAGCGAAGACGATTGAACTGGCTTCCGCCAGCATGGTGGTGCTGGATATCGATCAGCAGGTCGAGTAAATCACCTGGTAAATGTCGTGACCGCTGTTGCGGTACTTGCGCTCAAATGGGCTGACCGGCTTGGCCCTGTCCAGCACATGCGCTTGCACGGCTGACCCGGTCAGGCGTCCCACCGCAAACGCAAACTCCTGCGCGTAGACTTTCCAGTTACTGCGCATTTCCAACCGCCCACCCAGACGCAACAGGACCGGAAACACCGGGTGGGCATGCCAGCGCCGCTGCAGTTGGCCCGGCTTGGGCCAGGGGTTTGGATAAAACAGGTAGTGCCTTTCGAGCCGCCAGCCCGCGGCCAGGGCCAGGCGCCAGAACGATGCCAGTTCAGCACGCAGCCACACGGCATTGTTTTCACGGTGGGGGAATGACGATACGGAAGTTTTTTGCAGACGGACCAGCGATTTATCGACACCGACCACGAGGCATTCGGGAAAACGGGCGGCCAGCAGGCGGGTGCTTTCGCCCGTGCCGCAACCCGAGTCCAGGATAAGCCCCCCTTCCCCATCCGCCAGGCATTCCTGCAACGCTTCGAAGGCTTCAACCGTGGGCCGGTGAAGCGGCTGGTTCCATGGAACCGCGGCATGGCGGTCGAGCAAAGCCGCCAGCCTGGGATGAATCCCCGCTTGACTACTCCGCACCGTACGTGAATCATTACCCGCTGTCATTGAATTTGCCGAAACCCGCTCACCTGCCATCTATTATCATGAACCTGTCCTTCAAAGCCAGTTACCACCGGGAAGGTGCCATGCGCTTCCTGCAAGTGGAAGAACCCTTCCAATTTGCAAGTGGCGGATCCATTCCGGCCGTGACGCTGGCCTTCGAGACCTGGGGTGAACTGAACGAGGACCGTTCCAACGCCGTGCTGATCCTGACCGGCCTGTCGCCCAACGCCCATGCAGCCAGCAGCGAGGAAGACCCCACCGACGGCTGGTGGGAACCCATGATCGGCCCCGGAAAGGCCATTGATACGAATCGGCATTACGTCATTTGTGTCAATTCACTGGGCAGTTGCCAGGGCTCGACCGGGCCCGGCTGCGTCAACCCGGTAAGCGGCAAGCAATACCGGCTGTCGTTCCCTGACCTGGTCATCCAGGACATCGCCAACGCGGCCGCCATGGTGCTGGAATACCTGCAGATCGAACAGCTCAGGGCGCTGGTCGGCCCCTCAATGGGCGGCATGAGCTGCCTGGCGCTGCTGCGCAGCAAACCCGATATTTCGCGGCATTTCCTGGCCATATCCACCGCGGCCCGCGCCGAGCCTTTCGCCATCGCCGTCCGCTCGCTGCAGCGCGAGATCATCGTGCGAGACCCGCATTGGCAGGACGGCGCCTACACCGACGACGACTGGCCCGAGACCGGCATGCGCCTGGCGCGCAAGCTGGGCATGATTTCCTACCGCTCCGAACCCGAATGGCGGGAGCGTTTCGGACGCGAAGAACAGGTCCATTTTGCCGAGCGCTTGTTTGGCATGCACTTTTCGGTCGAATCCTACCTCGAAAACGCCGCCAGGAAATTCATCCGTAATTTCGACCCCTGCTGCTACCTTTTCCTGTCGCAGTCCATCGACTGGTTCGACCTGAGCGACGGCTATGCCGACATGGAAGATGCCTTCTCGGATCTGAAAATCGAATCTGCCAAGGTGATCGGCGTGCACACGGACTTCCTGTGGCCACCGCACCAGCAAAAGGAAATCGCGGACTGCTTTGCCAAGGCGGGCGTGGCCAGCGAATTGCAGATGCTCGACTCCATCCAGGGCCACGATTCCTTTATGGTCGACTACGATCGCTTCTGTCCCGCCATCGCCGAGTACATGAATAACCTCGTGTAGGGGCGACGTGAGTCGCGACAGGAAATCAAGTACTTCCGCCGGCCCAAATCACTGGCCCTGAACCCCAAGCGAGGCTATAATTTGCGCCTCCAAACGCCCCACCCCATGCCGAAGTGGCGGAACTGGTAGACGCGCCGGATTCAAAATCCGGTTCTGGAAACAGAGTGAGAGTTCGAGTCTCTCCTTCGGCACCATCCCCAATACACAGATTCCGTCTTCAGGGCCCCAACGCACCAACGGGTATGACCGCCACCCCATCTTTCCTAAGAAACCCATATCCAGAGCTAACAATGACCCCCAGTGTTCCAGGTGCTTTTGACTTGCTTGCGTCAACCCGGTCCCGGAATTTCAGCAGGGAAGCAGCAGCTTGATCAACCTGGCCCATAGCCAGTTTCACCTCAAAAGCACACCAGCCTCCCTGGCGGCCCTCAACAATAGCGTCCACCTCAAGGCCCGTATTGTCTCGGTAGTGGTACACGTCTGCATCGTTGGCGCGAGCATATATCGATAACTCCTTGTACACCATCGACTCAAAAAGCAATCCAAGCAAATTGAGATCCTTCAGCAGTAGCTCGGGAGTTGCTCCAATAGCGGCAACAGCGAGAGACGGGTCAACGAAATGGCGTTTTGGAGACTTCCGCAAGATTGACCGCGACCTCAGATGTGGCGACCAGGCCGGCTGCTCTTCGTAAATCATCAGTCGCTGCAAAGCAGCAAGATAGTCACGAACCGTGTCATCGTCCAAAGGCCCATCAGCGCCACCTGCATCGACGGCGATTGTCCGGGCACTAACCAGGGTTGCCACGTTCCGTGCTAATGAGCGAATGACTCTGCTGACATTACCTGGATCGCGCCGCACACCATCCACACGAGCAATATCGACCCTCTGAATTTCTTCAAGGTAATCTCGCTGCGCAGTCAAATGGGCTTTGCTAGAAAGACCGATATTCCCGGGCCAGCCACCCTGACACAGCTGCTCGATGACGTCCGTTAAACTGAGACCGGGATCCGTGCAAGCCGCGCACTGACCACTGAGCAAATTCTGTAGTGACACATCCCCAGAAGAGCGACCAAGCTCGTGCAGGCTCATTGTGCGTAACCTAAGGCGTGAAATTCGCCCTGCACCGGTATGGCGGGTAATGTCATCCGCTGGAACAGCTGAGCCGGTCATGATGAATTGCCCAACATCCTGCCGTTCATCTACGGAACGCCGGATGTGATTCCAAATCGTCGGTTCAATCTGCCATTCATCGATAAGGCGAGGTACCTCGCCAGACAGCACTAGGCTCGGATCCACCGCGATAGCCTGACGTGCATTCGCATCGATATCGAGCAGTACTTCACTCTTGGCGATTTGCCTGGCCATGACGGTTTTGCCACAAGCCTTCGGCCCCTCTATGACCACAGCCCCCGCCGATTCCAGCCGGTTGACAAGCTCCTTATCCGCTATTCTGGGATAGTACATCTTTCTGCACCATTACCTATGACCGGTAAATTGTAACAAATATAACCGGGAATATATAATATTTTTAACCGGCATATTATAAGACTTGTGGGCGGCAAAATATGATTCGGCAATCCAAACTCAATCAAAAAGCGCAGCCAAAACACCGGACCATGTACGGCCAACATTTGCAAAGAGTTTGCAAAGTCGATTTTTGGCTTTGTTTATGATTGAATCAAAAATGCTTTTAAACATGCACTTTATTCAAAATCCGGCTCTGGAAACAGAGCGCAGGCGAGAGCGAACGCACGCTAGCGGCCGCAGGCCGGTAAGTAAGCGAGTGAAGCCGTCGCGCGTGAGAGTTCGAGTCTCTCCTTCGGCACCATTCAGCAACTGAAATTGCGCAAGTTGTAACCTGTTACGTTACACGGTACAATTCAAGCAATGATTCGAAGTTTCCGGCATAAGGGGCTAGAACGCTTCTTCCTCAAAGGGACGAAGTCCGGTATTCAAGCCAAGCATGCCTCGAAGCTTCGTCTCATACTTGGCCGGCTCAATGCATCACAAAGTCCCAAGGATATGGATTTGCCGGGCCTGTACCTTCACCAGCTAGGAGGCGACAGGCGTGGGATCTGGTCGGTACGAGTGAGTGGCAATTGGCGTGTCACATTCCGATTCACTGAAGGTGATGCCGAAATTGTCGACTACGAGGACTATCATTGAGGTGAAGAAATGTTGATGCACAACCCGCCACACCCCGGTGAGATCATCCGGGAACTGTGCCTGGAGCCCCTTGGGGTATCCGTTACCAAGGCAGCTGAAAGCCTGGGTGTCAGTCGCAAGACTTTGTCTTCCATTCTCAATGGAAGAGCCGGGATCAGCCCGGAGATGGCTATTCGTCTTTCTATTGCGTTTGATACCTCTGCTGAAAGCTGGCTCAACCAGCAGTCTCAGTATGATTTGTGGCAGGCCGAGCAAAATCGAGATTCATTGAAAGTTCGCAGGTTGTCGGCAGCGTAGCGTGTTTTCTACACGCGCTTATTTCAAATTCCGGTTCTGGAAACAGAGCGCAGGCGAGAGCGAACGCACGTTAGCGGCCGCAGGCCGGTAAGTAAGCGAGTGAAGCCGTCGCGCGTGAGCGTTCGAG
>JAZBOH010000230.1:0-6245 GCA_036351055.1 Lysobacterales bacterium | reverse complement strand
CTCATCGGTAAGCGTGCCCGGCTGGTTGAGCATCTCTTTCAGCTTGATGAAAGCGTCGGTCATCATGCCCTCCGGGGCAGATCGTGTGTTTCCTGCTACAGAATGAGCCTATCAAAGGGTATGTGTGCTGACAACCAATCTTTCTTCCTATTACCGTGCAGCGGGCGCAACCGGGCGTATGTGAGTGCGTATACCTATAAGGAAGTTCACACACATGTGCGAGGGGGAGACTGATGTTCGAGAATACGAAAAACAGAGGGCGGATGCTGGGCGGCCTGGCGCTGATCGTGCTGGGCGCGGTGTTCGGCTACGAACTCGCTGAGGGTGCGGCCAACACGCACTTCGCCAACCAGGGCATGTTGTACATGTTCATCCTGGCGCCCGGTATTTTTCAGCTGGCCTCGCTGCCGCTGATCTGGAACTTTCCGATCGACGAGCGCCGCCAGGGCATCATCAGGCGCCGCCTGCAGGCGCTCGAGGAGCGGGCGCAACGGCAGGCAGGAGAGGGCGTGGTTTCGTGAACGAGGGTTACCTCGAAAGCCGGAAGGGAACGGCCGGCCCCTGGTCGCCGCAGATCGACCGCCTGTTCGAAAAATGGGACCGCGACCGCAGTCCCGGTGCGGTGTTGGCGGTCACGCGCGGCGGGGAACTCCTGCACCAGCGCGGTTATGGTGTGGCCAACATCGAGGACGATACGCCGTTCAGCGGCGACACCGTGCTGCGGCTCGGATCGACGACCAAGCACCTGTGCGCGACCTGCATTTTGGTATTGGAAAACCGGGGTTTGTTGAACCTTGACGACGACGTGCGGCGCTGGGTCCCGGAATTGCCCGGTTTCGGCGAATGCATCACGCTGCGTCACCTTCTGACCATGACCAGTGGTCTGTCGGACGGCATCAATATGCTGCTCTTCGGCGGCCTGGACTCAACCCACGCGTTGGATCGCGGGCAGGCGCTGCGCCTGTACTGTTCGTCTACCGGGTTGATGTTCCGGCCGGGCGATGACTGGACCTACTCCAATACCAACTATTCCCTGCTTTCGTTTGTGATCGAACGGATTTCCGGACTGTCTCTCGCTGAATTCATGCAACGAGAACTGTTCGAGCCGCTGAACATGAGCCGCTCGCAGCTGACTCCGTGGATGGGCGAATGTGTCGAGGGCAAGGCGCGGGGTTACGAACTAACGCCGGAGGGTGGTTTTCAAACCGGTTTCATGCGCATGGAACTGGACGGCAACGGTGGCGTCGATTCGACCGCCAACGACATGCTGACGTGGCTCGCCAACTACCGGGACGATCGTCACTTCGGGCCGGACTACCGCGCGCGGATGGAGGCCGAGAACCGCTTGAACAACGGTCGCTTACTGGACTACCGGCTGGGTATCGAGGTCAAGGACTACCGCGGTTTTCAGGTTGTGCGCCACGCGGGCGGCATGCCGGGCTACCTGTGCGATTTCGTTTACTTTCCCGAGCGCGATCTGGGGCTCGTGCTGCTCGCCAACGTACTGGAGCCGGACATACTGCAGTTATCGGACCGGGTGGCGGACATCGTGCTGGAAACCGAATTTCCTCAGGGGCGGTCGAGCATGGTCATCGATGCGCAGGCCGAGGACGCCGCAGATCTCCCGGGTGTATATGCGGAATTCGAGGAAGGCATGGTCGTCGAGATCGCGGAACGCGACGGATCGTTGGTTTGTTACTGGTTCGGAGATCTGAACCCCTTGTTCGAAAAGGACGGTTGGCTGCAATCGCGCAAAACGACGCTTGCGTTGCGGGCGGTGGAAAACGGCCTGGCGTTCCGCAGCGGCTGCGAGGCACCGCGCCTGTTGCGGCGCGTCGCCGAACCGGGGGCCTTTCGTGAATCTGATGAATCGAGCGCAAGCCTGGCTGAATATGAAGGTCACTATCTTCAGCCGGAACTTGCCGAAACTCATATCGTCCGCCGCGACGGCAACGGCCTGTCGGTAACGTTGCCCTCGCCGATCCGCCGGCTGGTCTGGAAAGACCTGGTCCGGATCGAGGGCGATCTGTTCGTTGCACCGGTCGATGGGGAGCCGAGTTGCACCAACGTGATCGTCCGTTTTCTGCGCGACGCATCGAACGAAATCAGCGGTCTGAGCTGCAGCATCAACCGTTGCAGGAACGTCGTGTTCCAGCGCCTGCATGAAGAGGAGAGTGCCAGTGCTTCGAAGTGATTCCCTGCGTCTGTTCCTGTCCCGGTCATGGGCCGGGCTGGCGATCGTCGGCACCGTTGCCGTGGCCGGGTTAATCGTTGCGCGCGCTTCGTGGCCGGCGGGCATTTTGCTGCTGGGTTCTTCCGGCCTGCTAGCCCTGGGCGCCCTGGTGTCGATCTGGCGCGTTCACCGTGCGGCGCCGCCGCCAGGGAAGCTGTATCGCGTCAACGGTGTTCCCGTCCACGTACTGGCCGAAGGCGAGGCCACGGATGCGCATCCCGTCATCTGGGTCGCCGGAGGCTGGGGCGAGGGGCTCATCATGCACCACCTGCACCGCGTCCTGCGGGAAGAGACCCGCTCGATCCTGTTCGACCGCACCGGAAGCGGCTGGACCGGGCCGGCGAACGGCCCGGTGACCATCACGGATGAGACGCGCCAGTTGAAAGAGACGCTGGAGCAGGCGGGAGAGCGCGGCCCGTTCGTGCTGGCGGGTCATTCCTTTGGCGGTTTGTTCTGCGCGAACTTCGCACACCGTTACCCGGAACTCGTGGCCGGTGTCTTGCTACTGGATTCGACGCCGCCGTGGAATGTCGCGTTTGCCGGCGAATTGTCGCTGGGGGCGGTAATTCGCAAGGCGTGGCGTGGGGCGTTGGCAGCTCATTTCGGCCTGCACCGCCTGGTCGAACCGGAGATCGACGATCCCGACAGCGACCTGGCGCGCGAACTGGATGACGTCGCCGAGGTAGTGAACTGGCACTCCGTGCAGCCCAAATCGCTGCTGGCCGAGGCTTCGGCCTTTCGCAACACGATCGCCAACCCGTTCGAACTGGTGATTGGGAAAGGCGCACTGGGCGATCTTCCATTGGTTTTGATGGCTCAAAACCCGTCTCCTGAGGAGATGGCGGAGATGCGGGCCCAGATTGGCCAGAAGCTCGGGCTGAACGAGATACAGCTGCAGAACCTGTTCGAAGGTCTGCGCGACTCCAACGACCAGCAGGTTGCGCTCTCGCGGAGAGGCCGTCTCGTCACCATGCCGGAAGGCAGTTCTCACATGTATCCGTACGAGCATCCAGGGATGGTGCTCGACGAGGTTCGAAAAATGATTCAGGAAGGCCGCGAGTAATCGGATGAAGAAAAGTAACAGCCATTCGGCTGCTACGCGCCTGGTAACCAGGGGACGTTCTCATCTTTACAGGAACCGGATTGTTTCAGGGAAGCCATACCGTATGAAGCAGCAGGAGAGGGTAGATGGCCGATAAAGAAACCCTTGTTATTGGGATGGTCGGTGACCTGCTGGTCGACCGAGAAAACCCGCGCGAGGCATTTGAAGCGGTCGGTGAAATACTCGTGGCGCCCGACATCCTGTTCGGAAACCTCGAGGGTACTTACTCGGACGATCCAGAACCTCCTCCCGGCGTTGTTATCCAGCTTTTTCCCAAAGCCAGTAACCTGGGCGTGTTCGAGGAAATCGGTTTCGATGTGCTTTCGATGGCCAACAACCATGTTGTCGACAACGGCCACGCCGTGATGCTCGACAACATCGCCCGGCTGAACCAGGCCGGCATCAAGACCTGTGGCGCGGGCGAAAACCTTGAGGCGGCGCGCCGGCCCGCGATTGTCGATGCCAATGGGGTCAAAGTCGCCTTTCTCGCCTATGCTTCTACTTTCCAGATCGGCCATGAGGCCGGGCCGTCCTCGCCCGGCCTGGCGCCCTACCGCAGCTACGACTACTGGCAGCCGATGGAGGACAACTACTACTTACCCGGTTCGGATCCGAAGGCGGTCTCGCTGCCGAACGAAGGTGACCTGCGGAACCTGAAGGAAGACATCCGCCTGGCCAAAGGTGCGGCGGACCTTGTCTGCATCAGTTTTCACTGGGGTGACTATCTGAAGCCATTCCACTTGACCGAACACGAAAGGCTGACTGCGCGCTTGTGTATCGATGCCGGCGCGGACATGATCATCGGCCATCATCACCACATGATCCGTGGCGTGGAGTCGTACACGGGCAAACCCGTATTCTACGGCTTGGGACACTTGGTTTTCGATCTGCCCCTGGAAATGACCGACCAGATCCGGTCAAATTTTACGAATTTCGAAAACTACGAGGATCCGGACAGCTACCATGTTTTTCCCAGGGAAGGCTGGCCATTACTTCCCTTGCATGCGGATACGCGGATGACCATGATCGCATTTGCCGAGATCGAGCACGGGCAGAACGCACGCGTTGGGATGTTACCGTGCCGGCTTCGGCCAAACGGACACGTCGAACCTGTGGGTATCGACAACGACGAGGGGCGTGAGGTCATCGCTTATCTTGAAAAATGCATTACAAGTCAGAAACTCGATGCGCAGCTGGAGTGTTCGGATGAAGCAGGGTTGGCTGGTAGGAAAGCCGTGTTTATCCGTTCGCCGGTGAAAGATCTTTCCGTGTAACGACGCGGTTCGACAAAACAACCCGAACTCAACAGTGAAACGATGCATCGCCGATGGTAGCGCGGGGTCTCCCATGCGGGAGCAGGCCACTGCCAGGCATCAATTCAACTCGACGAGGTTCGCAAGATGATCGGGAATAACACGGAGTGAGTTGACACGTTTCCGAAGACTATCAGGTTGATGACAGGGTCGCTTTCAAATCAAGAACTCGAGGATTACCGAATGAAAAAGCAGTTTGACGCCATCATCATCGGATCCGGGATCATCGGCGCCTGCACGGCGCTCGAGTTGTCCCGCAGAGGCTTTCGTACACTCAATATCGACAAGGAAGCGGCCGCCGGGTACGGCTCCACGGCAAACAGCTCGGCGGTCATCCGAACGCATTACTCCACGTTCCAGGGCACGGCATTGGCCTGGGAAAGTTATCACCAGTGGAAGCAGTGGAGCGATTTTGTCGGTTCCGCGGATGATTCGGGTCTCGCGCGTTACGTGGAAACCGGTATTCTCGCTATCAAGAGGGACAAGCAGGAACAGCAGAAAATAGAGGCGCTGCACAAGGAATTGGGCATTCCTTTCGAGATCTGGGATACGGAACGGATCAGGCGGCAGTTTCCTCACTTTGATCTTCGCTCGTTCTGGCCACCCAAACGACCGGACGATGAGCAGTTCGGTGTGCCCGGAGACGAAGAAATCGTTGAGGCGCTGTATTTTCCTTCGGGCGGGTTTGTCAATGACCCGATCCTGGCAGTGCACAATGCGCAGCGCGCTGCAGAAAAAGAGGGTGCGGCGTTTCTGTTTCGCCGTGGGGTGATTGAAATCCATCATTCGAATGGACGGATTTCGGGTGTCGTGACTTCCGACGGGATGGGTTTCGAAGCGCCGGTCGTGATCAACGCGGCGGGTCCTCATTCCGACCTGGTGAACCAAATGGCTGGCGTGACAGGTGACATGCGCATACGTACGCGCCCGTTACGGCACGAGGTCCATTACACGCCTGCTCCTGAACAACCCGTTGATGGCCGTGCAGGAATGGTCGTGACCGATGACGATGTCGGGGTTTATTCCCGCCCCGAAACCGGTGAGAAGATGCTTATCGGAAGTCTCGATCCTGCATGTGATGTAGCGGAGTGGGTCGATGACCCCGACAGTTGTGACCATGAAGTAACCCGGCCGCAATGGGAGTCCCAGGTTTACCGACTTGCACAGCGTATCCCCGAATTACCCATACCCACGCATCCGCTGGGTGTCGCGGATCTTTACGATGTCAGTGATGACTGGATACCGATTTATGACAAATCGGGCCTGCCCGGCTTTTACCTGGCGGTCGGGACGAGCGGCAGCCAGTTCAAAAATGCCCCCGTGGTCGGAAGGATGATGGCCGAACTGGTTGTCGCTTGCGAAGACGGTCGGGACCACGATCGTGACCCCGTGCAGGTCGAGGGCAGGTTCACGGACGTGACGATCGACCTTGCGTTTTACTCCCGGCTGCGGGTCATCAATCGGGAAAGCAGTTTCTCGGTGCTGGGATAAGCCGTGAAGGTATTTTCATGAACCGGGTCGTCGAATTTGTCGAGAATGACCGTTACAGCCTGATCCGCATGGATGACGGCAAGGCGAACGCAATCGATTTCGTCAT
>JAZBOH010000229.1:0-32657 GCA_036351055.1 Lysobacterales bacterium | reverse complement strand
TCGCCGCCCGGTAAAGGCAAGGTGCGTATCCGCTTTATCACCCCCTATTCCATACCCGGCAAACCCCTGCGCTCGCTTTCCCATTACCTGGGTGGTCCTGCGCCCGCCACCGTCGAGGCTTTGCATCACTTCAGCTGTGACCCGGACCTGTATCAGCCAGGCGGGCATGGAAGCGGGTCAGGGGGGAAATAATCGGGGATAATCAGGGGGTCTTAACAAGCTCCCGGAGACTCCGATGCGAATCCCCCGTCTCGCCATACTGGCGCTCTTGCTGCTCCCGCTTTGCAACACCTCGGCTGAAACCGGCCATGCGAATAAGGTCGTGCTCAATCTCCCAAGGGGCTTTGACACGGCAGAACAGACCATCCAGGCAGCCGGTCTATTGAGCGATGTGAGCATCATCGCCGGCGACGAATTCGAAGGCCGCGGGCCGGGTAGCGACGGCGACAGGAAAGCCCGGGAATTCCTGGCAGGGCGCCTGTCGGAAATGGGTTATGCACCCTTGTTTGAAGGCGGCTCTTATGAACAGGCCGTGGATATCGTCGGCCTCACGGTCAGCGATCCCTCTGATCTCCGGTTTACCGCCGCAGACGGTGCTGTCGCCAGCTTTACTTACGCTGAGCAATACATGGTGATGGCCGGCATCCAGGAGACCTCCATTCCGGTTCGTGATGCCGAAGTGGTTTTTGTCGGTTACGGCATCCAGGCGCCCGAGGAGGACTGGGACGATTTTAAATGCGCCAACCTGGAAGGCAAGGTTCTGTTGATGCTCAACGACGACCCCGACTGGGACCCGGACCTGTTCGGAGGCGAACGCAAGCTGTCCTACGGCCGCTGGGACTACAAGTACACCAGCGCTGCCCGGCAGGGTGCGGCTGGCGCCATCATCATCCATACCACAGAGTCCGCGGGTTATCCCTGGCAGGTGGTTCGTGCTTCCAATATCGGGGAACAGTTCGAACTGAAGGCCGGAGCAGAGCCCCGAGTCCGTTTCAAGGGCTGGCTCGACTGGGAAAGCTCAGAAAAGCTGGCCCGCCTGGGCGGCCATGACCTCGAAACCCTCATCCAATCGGCCAGGTCCCGGGATTTCCGGCCGGTTCCCCTGGCTGTCACCACCTCGGTCGACCTGTCCGTAGAGGTCAGTCACAAGTCCACGGCCAATGTCGCCGGTATCCTGCGCGGCAGCGGCCCCGAACTGGCCGAGGACATGCTGGTCCTCTCGGCGCACCACGATCATTTTGGCATCGGCGAGCCCGACGAGACGGGCGATACCATCTACAACGGTGCGCTCGACAACGGCGTGGCCATCGCCCAGACCCTGGCGATAGCCGGCGCCTTCAGTGCCCTGCCCGAACGGCCGCGACGCAGCGTGCTGGTCTTCTTCCCCGCCGTGGAGGAACAGGGCATTCTGGGCTCCAGCTATTTCACACGCAGCGGGGTGGTTCACCCCGGCCGCATGGTGGCGAATATCAACATCGAGCTCGGCAATGTCTGGGGTAAAACCAACGACATCATCATTTACGGCAAAGGCAAATCGGAGCTTGACGATTGGCTGGCGGAAGCGGCAAGGGCGCAGAACCGGACTACCCGTGGCGAACAGGACGTGAAGGCCGGGTGGTTCTACCGTTCCGACCAGATCAGCTTCGCCCGCGTCGGCGTACCCGCAATCTGGTTCAAATCCGGCGTGGATTTTGTCGGCCGGGAAGCCGGCTGGGGTGAGAAACAGTACGCGGACTGGATCAGGTTCAAGTACCACACCCCCGGCGACGAGTTCGAAGCGGACTGGAATTTTGACGGGCTGGTGCAGGACGCTCAACTCGCTTTCCGCCTGGCAGCGGCCATTGTCAACGCCGAGAAAACGCCCGCTTGGTACGCGGGAGACGAGTTCGAAGCGGTCAGGGCGCAGAGCCTGGAGACGCTGGAATCGGAAAACCCCTAGTTCTGCGGTTTTAGCAGAATCCAGGTAGCCCGGGCGCGGGCCAGCACCTCACCGGAGGCGGTGGCGATGGCCGAGCCGGCAAAGCATTTCCTGCCGTCTCTACCGAGCGGCCAGGAGAACACCACCAGTGACTGATCGCCCGGCACCGGCAGGCGCAGGTCCGCCTGCAGCTCTCCCAGGACCGCGGGCCGGGGATTTTCCCCCATGCAGGCGAAATAGCCGGGGCAATCCAGGGCAGACCATACGATTTCCGGCCTGACCAGGCCTTGGTCATCGAGCATGGTGGCCACCGGTTGCCACGGACTGGCCAACAGGCTCCAGTCCGTCACGGGGCCGGTAAACAGTTCCAGCCCGTCATGGGCGGGCCGGCCGGGGCCGCACACGTAACAGGTCGGAAACACGTGACCTTCGTATGCGGGATAGCGGGCGATGGCGTCCCTGGCCGCCTCGAGCGACGGAGCCGGCGGCACGGCCAGTTCGAACGGAGCCGGAAACGCGCTCCCAACCATCACGTCCCGGTCGTACATCGCCACGCCACCGGATTCTTTTTCCCTGACCACCATCGGCGTATCCAGTGGCGGGGGGACGTGCAGCCGAACCCGGGCCGGACCGTCGATAAACGCGGCCAGCACACCGCAGCTGTAGCCGCCGTTTCCGGAATCGGGTGGCCCGTTGTACTTTGCCGGAATGGTAACGGTGGACGTCATGGCGCCCGGTTTACCAGCGGTCATGGTGCAGGCGCTCTGCATCGTAGCGGTACTCTGGGCCCGGTGATTCGGCCGGGATACCCATGGCCAGCAGGGCAAACGGCGTGATGTTGCCGGGTATACCGAGGATGTCACGGCAGGTCTTCACACGGTCATCCAGCGGGTAAATGGCGATCCAGACACAACCCACCCCGATATCGTGCGCCGCCAACTGCATGTTTTGCGCCGCGCAGGAACAATCCTGTGGCCAGAACCCGGGATAGACCTCGCGTGCGACCTCGCCGCAAACCAGCACCATAAAGGTCGAGTTCTCCAGCATTTCCGTTCCACCCAAGCCGGTAAACCGCCGGATGACGGCGGGATCATCCATCGTCACGAAGTGCCACGGTCGCGCATCCGCAGCGGAAGGCGCGTTCATCGCGGCTTCGAGGATGGTTTTCCGTTGCGCTTCACTGACCCGGTCCTTTTTCCAGGCACGGATACTGCGGCGCGTCATCAAGGTTTTGATCGTTTCCATAATTCTCCCCTGCTTGCAGGCAGAGGATAACGGCGGGGAACGGCCGGGCAAGAAATTATTCGCTCGAAGCTGACTCAGGGCACGGCGGCCAGTTGGGATGGATCGCGTAATCGACGCGATAGAGTTCGGCTATCTTTCGCCGCTGCTGCTCCGTTACCGGGATTCTGGGCAATACCGTCTGGTTTGTTTTTGCCCTGCGAACAATACCGAACTGGTTTAGCAGGAATGCATCCAACTGTTCGATCGGGACGATGAAATCAACATCCACCGGTTCGTAACACCAGGCCTGGGGCCGCAGGTGTTCATCGATGTGCAGGTGGTTTTCGATTTTCAGGACACTCTCCGTAACCCGGATAAACTGGTCCAGGCCCATGCCTGCCAGGCGTTTTCCGGCGAAAAAGGGGTGCGCAAAATCCGGAAAGAGCAGGCGGTTGTGGTAAGCGGATAGAAACCTGGAAACTGGATCGCGGTACACGGCGAACTTCACATAATCCGGGTACAGGGCCAGTTGCTGCGAGTCTTCCCGGTCGATGGTGCGGCCCCTGACGGGTTTCCAACCCCAATAGCGATGGATAGCGCCCGGCTGATCTTCCAGCCTGCCTTCGTTTTCTTCCCACCACATGTGCTGTTTCAAAGAAGTCGATGCGTTTTTTGAAATGCCCAGGTACATGAAGCGGTGCTTGTGGCAAAGGAAAAACAGGTTGGGCATCGCTTTCTTCCGGACATATGCCGATGGCTTTTTTACCTGGGCACTGGCCGGAACGGGCGACTCACCCTCTGAAGCGCAAGCCCCGCTTCCACGGTCTCGCTTCATTTGCAGAACCTGGAATTTTCCCCAGACCTTCCCCGCTCTGCGTTGCAGCGCGTAGTAGGTTTTTTCGGGAAAAACGAGCGAGGCCAACAGGGCAAGACAAATCATGACGTGGTTGGCATTGATGGATCGCCAGTCGTACCAGAAGGCCAGTTTCACCGCCGTTGTGCCGATGCGCGGCGCATATTGACTGGCCGCAGTGCGCGCCTGGGGCCAGTAGGCATGCGCTACGGCCAGGCAACGCCATTTTTCAGCCTGGTCAGGCGCATAAGCGGCTATCCGCGCCATCGCCAGAAAATGATATTTACGTTGCAAGTCGATATTTGAACTCAAACCACCCGGGTTGATGCGGTAATTCACCAGCGGTTTTTTAACACACGCCATTTTCCACCGCGTCAGGGATGCGATGCGTGACCACAGTTCATAATCCTCGGCCCGTTTGAGCTCGGTAAGAAAACCTTCCATCGCCGGAAATGCCATTTCCCCCGGTTTCCTGCCGATAAAAACTTCCCTACGGATCAAGGCATTGGAACCGTTGCCCATGACGTTACGAGTGTAGAAATCACTGAAAAAAGACGGGTCTCTTCCTTCCTTCTGGTAGGTTCCCAGCGCTCTGCCCTGGTCGTCCATCAGGGCCGAATAACTGAAACTCACGCCGAGGTCCGGGTCAGATGCAAAGTGCAGCAGGTGCCGGGCCACTTTTTCCACGTGCCAGGTATCGTCGGAATCGATGAAACCGATGTATTCACCTTTGGCTTCATGCATACCGGCATTGCGTGCGGCCGCCAGTCCCCGGTTTTCCTGTACGACGTATCGAATCCGCTTGTCCCTGAACTGCTGACAGATCTCATGGCTGCGGTCCGTCGAACCATCGATGACGATAATGATCTCCAGGTTTCTATGACTTTGCGCAATAACCGACTCGAGCGTGGCCGCGACGTAACGTTCGCTGTTGTAGACGGGGATCACCACGGAAACAAGGGGTTGGCACGCTTGCGCTGCTGTACTGGCCATGGCTACAGGTTAAGATGTTTCCAACATCCCTGCAAAGAAGGAAAAACACCGTGCCCCAACACGAATTGCTGATACTGCGGCACGCCAAGTCCGCCTGGAATACGGATGCGGCGACTGACTTTGACCGGCCCCTGTCCAAACGCGGCCGGCGGGATGCGCCGCGCGTGGGCCGCTTCCTGGCGCATGCGGGCCTGGTGCCGGATTACGTGGTCAGTTCACCGGCCATGCGGGCCCGGCAAACCGTGCTGGCGGTGTGTGAGCCGATGGGACTGGGGGAAGCCGATGTGCACTGGGATGACCGGATCTATCATGCTTCGACGGGTTCACTGATGGACGTATTGGCAGAATGCCCGGAAAGCGCCGCACGCGTACTGATCGCCGGTCACAACCCCGGCCTGGAAATGCTGGTCCGAACCCTGAGCAGAGACCGGGTTCCGATGCCGGACGATTTCAAGTTGATGCCAACCGCGGCGGTGGCGCACCTCGAGATTCCCGGCGCCTGGCGCGACCTGGACGGCGGCACCGCGAGCCTGCTCAGCCTGACACGTGCCCGGTCTTTGCGGGATTGACAGAATCGTGTGGGAGCGGCTTTAGCCGCGATTTATGGACAATATCGCGGCTAAAGCCGCTCCCGCCTGTTCAGGCGTCTTCGACGATAACGGCTGTACCCACGGCCAGTAACTCCGCGGCACCACCCATCATCACCGATGTCGTGAAACGTGTCGCGATAACCGCATTGGCGCCCAGCGTATAAGCCTCGGCCACCATGCGGTCCAGGGTCTGCTCGCGGCTCTCGGCCATCAACTTGGCGTATTCATGTACTTCACCGCCTACGACGTTTCGAAACCCGGCCATGATGTCTTTTCCGATATGGCGCGCCCGCACCGTATTGCCACGAACCAGCCCCAGGGTTTTCACGACTTTCTTTCCCGCTATGTTTTCAGAAGTCACAACGATCATTGTCATATCTCCACATCTTTGTATCTGTCGGTCTTTCGTTCGATCAGGCGCTGGCGCAGTACGGACACGAACAGGGCTGCCAGGCCCAGGTAAAATGCGCCGATCAGGAATTTCATGAATCCGCTGATGCCCGGATCCGTGATGAATTGGAAAACAATCACGGCGGCAACGATCAGCACGGCGCCGATAAGCAGCAGCCAGCCAATACCGCGCGTCAGTTTTACTCCGGTATCGTCCATATTCTCCCTCCATTCGTCTTCGTATTTCTGGCTGAGACCGGAACGGCCCATTCGCCGGCGCAGCCCCTCCAGTTCACGCAACAGGCCGCGGCAATCCGCGCAGTCCGCCAGGTGCAAGTCCACGCGCTGCTTTTCCTGCTGCGTCAATTCCCCATCGAGGTAACCGGACAGGCGTTCGCCCACATGGGCCTCGCCGCCATTCGAGTTATTCATGCTGCTCCTCCAGTTCATCTTTCAACGCCAGCCGTGCGCGGTGCAAGCGAGACATGACCGTACCCGGCGCGATCTCGAGCACCGCGGCAATCTCCGCGTAGCTGAGGTCGAGGTAATCGCGCAGGACGACGATTTGCCGCTGTTCCGGCTTGATCATGGCCAGCGCCCCGTGCAGGGCCAGGTCGCGTTCAACGGCTTCCAGGCTTTCATCCGGCATGGCCCCAGGGGCTAGCAATAGGTCGATTCCCACCCCGTCTGTGCGGCGCTTGCGCAACAAGTCGATGCAGCGGTTGCGAACCACGCGCAGGAACCAGGGTTTCAGCGGCCCCTTACCGCTGTCGTAGGAGCCGGGTTTGTCAAGCACCGCGATGTAGGCGTCGTGCACTGCATCGGCCGCATCATCGCTGTTGCCGAGGATCTGTATGGCCAGGGCATGTGCGCCGTTGCCCAGTTGTACCAGTTCCTGTCGCATTCGAGTATTGTCCAATGTTCTTACCCTTTCCTACGCAGCAGGAACAGATTTTATTCCCTGATGATCAAAAATACGCCCTTTACCGGGTCACAAGAGAACGGGCTGGTGCTATTCTTGAAAACCCTGTTTAAACGAGAGTCAGAAAATGCCCGGCCTGTTACCCGATGTCGATCCAGACGGTCTGCTCGAATTTTCCGTCGTTTTCACCGACCGTTCCCTCAACCATATGTCCCAGGCTTTCCAGCAGGTGATGCGGGATATTTCATCGACGCTCAAGGACGTATACAAGGCCGAAGCGGTGGTGGTGGTACCCGGCGGTGGTACCTACGGCATGGAATCGATCGCTCGCCAGTTCGCGGAAAACAGGAAATGCATGGTCATTCGCGACGGCTTTTTCAGTTTCCGCTGGTCGCAGATTTTCGAAGCCGGTGCGCTTACAGATGACGTTTCGGTGCTCAAGGCGCGGCGCACGGACGAGGACCCCCAGGCGCCCTTCGCACCGCCCCCGATCGACGAAGTCACGGCCGCCATCCGGGCAGAGAAACCCGATGTGGTGTTTGCCCCCCACGTTGACACGGCCTCTGGACTGCTGATCCCCGACGACTACATCCGCGCGGTAACCGAAGCCGTTCACGCACACGGAGGTCTCTTCGTTTTGGACTGCGTGGCCTCCGGCGGCGTCTGGGTGGATATGAAGGACTGCGCTGTCGATGTATTGCTGACCGCCCCGCAAAAGGGCTGGAGCGCATCGCCCTGCGCCGCCCTGGTCATGCTGGGCGAGAACGCCCTGGAACGCATGGGCGAAACACGAAGCAGCAGTTTTGCCTGTGACCTGGGGAAGTGGCTGGATATCATGCAGGCCTACGAAAACGGCGGGCATGCCTATCACGCCACGCTACCCACGGACGCCTTGAAGCAGTTCAGGGACAACATGCTGGAAACAGTGGCCTTTGGCCTCGACCGTTTTTGTGAAAAACAATGGGAGCTTGGCCGGCGGGTGCGGGGCTTGCTCGAGCAGCGCGGCTACCGATCCGTGGCCGCGGAAGGGTTCCAGGCACCAGGCGTTGTGGTCAGTTACACCGGTGACCCGGGCATCCAGAACGGCAGCAAGTTCCTTCCGCTGGGGCTGCAAATCGCCGCCGGGGTACCGCTGATGTGCGGCGAGGGGGAAAGCTACCGCTCGTTCCGCCTGGGATTGTTCGGCCTGGACAAACTCAGTGACGTGGACCGCACGGTCGCCAGCCTTGCTGCGGCAATGGACCACCTGTCCCGGGCGTAAACATGGACCACCACGAGACTGAGATAGAAACAGCCAGGCTGTCACATCAGTGTCATAAGGGAGATCATTCTGAACACAGACAAGTTCTTGCAACACCTGCTCGTTGCGGTTGATTTTTCCGAAGACGCGCGGGAAGCCGTACTTTGGGCATGCCGGTATGCCGTATCCACCGGTGCCAACCTGATCCCCTTGCACGTGGTGCACGACCCGGCCTCCAGCCCGGGTTTTTACCGGACCGCGGAAAAATCTCTGCTCAAACCCATGCAATCGGTCGCCGAAACCATGATGGAGGAATTCCTGGACGAAATTGTGGCCGATGTTCCAGAGTTTTCCTTTCTCCAAACGCTCGAGCCGCATTTTGTGCCTGGACTGCCGCCCACACGAATCGTGGAAGCCGCCGAACTGTTACAGGCGGACCTGATCGTGGTCGGTAGCCGCGGCCGGACCGGGCTTCCGCACCGCCTGGTCGGCTCCACCTCAGAACGCGTGGTGGAACTGGCCTCCATGCCGGTCGTTGTCGTCAAGTCGGATCAATATGGAAAGCTGGGCAAAAAAGACCTCAAGCTACGCGAGAAAATCCTGAAAAAGGAACGCCGGAAACTGAAGGACCTGCTGGGACTTTCCCGCAAACAGACAGATCGCGGCGATGGATAATCCCCTGCTCTCTTTCGAGCTCTGGGCCGGCCTGTTCGGCGGTCTGGCACTGTTCCTGTTCGGCATGGACGTCATGACCAAGGCCTTGAAATCGGCGGCGGGCGATTACATGAAGGACGTCCTTGGCCACCTGACGCGCAACCGCTTTGTCGGCGTGGGCGTGGGCGCCTTCGTCACGGCCATCATCCAGTCCTCCTCGATTACCACCGTCATCCTGGTCGGGTTCATCTCGGCCGGGCTGATGTCGATGTCCCAGAGCGTAGCCGTCATCATCGGCGCCAATATCGGCACGACGATTACAGCCCAGATCCTTGCCTTCAAGGTGACCAAGCTTGCCTTACCGATCATCGCTGGTGGTTTCTTGCTGTCCTTTACAGCGCGTACCGAAACCTGGAAACAGGTAGGCAACATCGTTTTAGGCCTTGGCCTCGTTTTTTATGGCATGGCCATCATGAGCGGCGCCCTCAATCCCCTGCGCAGCTATGATCCGTTCATTCAGTTCATGGTTTCCATGCAGAACCCCTTGCTCGGCGCGGCGGTTGGCGCCCTGTTTACCGCGGTCGTTCAATCCTCTTCGGCTACCACCGGCATCCTGATCGTGATGGCCTCGCAGGGCCTGATCGGGCTGGAGTCCGCCATCGCCGTCGCCCTGGGCGCCAACATCGGCACCTGCGTGACCGCGGGCCTCGCCAGCATAGGCAAGCCACGGGAGGCCGTTCGCGCCGCCATTGTGCATACCCTGTTCAATGTGGCGGGCGTGATGATCTGGATCGGCTTCGTCCCGCAACTGGCCGAATTTGCCCAGTGGATGTCGCCCACAGCCGAAAATTTGAGCGGTATGGACAAACTGGCCGCCGAAACGCCCCGGCAGATTGCCAACGTACATACCTTTTTCAACGTGATGAACGCACTGATTTTTGTCGGTTTCACCACGCAGATCGCACGCCTGGTCGAATGGCTGGTCCCGGACCGGCCAATCACGCCGCAGAAAGCGGCTTTACCCAAGTACCTGGATGAGGACCTGCTGGAAACACCGTCCATCGCACTGGAAGCCGTGCGCTCGGAAGTTCGCCGGCTTGGCAAACGTGTGCGTAAGATGGTCCGTGACATCATGCCGGCCGCCATCACCGGAACGCGGGACGAGTTGCAACGCGTCGCCGAAATGGACAAGGTGGTCGATGCCCTGCACATCGCCATCATCGACCACCTGGGCCGGATCAGCCTGAACAAACTTTCCAACCGGCAATCGAAGGAACTGGTCCAGTTGGTCCAGGTCGCCAATGCCCTGGAACAGGTCGGTGACCGTATCGCCACCGGAATGGTCACTTCCGCCAACAAGCGTATCGATGAAGCGGTCAGTGTTTCACCCCGGACGGCGGAGCTTCTGAACAAGTACCATGAAAAGATCTTGTTGGCATTCAGTGATGCGCTGAAGGCCGTGACTTCACAGGACGCCGAACTGGCCAGGCAGGTTCGCCAGCGCAGAAAGGATCTGTCGAGGATGTCGCGCGAACTGGTTGAGTACGGTATGGGGCGCCTGACCGCCGACGAACCCAACCGGCTCAATACCGTAGCCCGCGAAATGGAGGTCATGGAGATATTCGACACCATTTTCTCGATCACGCGCAGGATTGCCAGGACACAGGGGTGAATTGTTGCAAATAGGCCCTGTAACGATCGAAAAGCCGGCGCTGAAGGTCAGGAAACGAAGGCCGTCGTTTTGACGCCGGACAGGCTTTTCGCAGCGACTGCTTTTTCTTTGTCACAAACTTGTCATAATGAGCCCGAAGTCTGGCTATTTTGTGCCTGAATATTACAGGAGTGTGACATGTCATCTCGCAGCAGTCTTTTTGCCCTTTTCGTTGCTTCCACCGCACTGGTTTCAGCTTGCGGTGGTGGCGAACAGCGCCAGGTCATCCAGAACAAGGGTTCCGACACCCTAGTGAACGTGGCCCAGGCCTGGGCCGAGGCCTACCAGACCGTTAATCCAGCCGTGGTGGTGGCCGTCAGCGGAGGCGGCTCCGGCACCGGCATCGCCTCCCTGATAAACGGCACGGTGGATATCGCCAACGCCAGTCGAGCCATCAAGGACAAAGAACTCAAACTGGCCCGGGACAACGGCCAGGACCCCAAGCAGCACATTGTTGGTTTCGATGCGCTCGCGGTGTTCCTGCACGCCGACAACCCCTTGAACGACATCAGCATCGGGCAGTTGGCTGACATTTACGGTGACGGTGGAACGTCCCTCAATTGGACCGATCTCGGCGTTGAGGTTCCGGGCTGCCAGGGCCAGGAAATCGTGGTCGTCAGCCGCCAGAACAATTCCGGAACCTACGCTTATTTCCGTGAAGCCGTGCTCGGCAACGCGGACTTCAAACTCGGGACCCGTGATATGCATGGCTCCAAGGACGTCGTCGACCTGGTCGAAAAGACACCCTGCGCCATCGGTTACAGCGGCCTGGCCTACGCGACCGACCACGTCAAACTGGGCTGTGTTGCGCAGGAAACCGGCGGCCCCTGCACCAGTCCCTCGGTCGAAACGGCCCTTGATGGCTCTTACCCGATCGCTCGCCCACTGTTCATGTACACCAACGGCGAACCGACCGGGTTTGTTGGTGACTATCTGAACTGGATCAAGAGCGATGAGGGCCAGTGTATTATCCTTGAAAAAGGATATGCATCTGCCACCAAGGTCAGCTGCGGCTGATCCCGCTACCGTTACGCGGGAACTGAAAGCCACATACGAGAACAACCCGGGGATCGAAAATGAGTCATCTCGAAGAACGCATGGAAACTGACCTGAACTACATCCGGGATTGGATGTGGAACATCGGTGAGGACGTCGAAAACGCACTACGCAACGCCAAGAAGACCCTGATCCTGAGGGATCCCGAGATGGCATACGACATCATCCTGGGAGATCACCCGATCAATCGGGCGTCGCGGCGCTGCGACCAACTGTGTCACCGCTTTATCGCCCGCTACCTTCCGGGAGCGGGCGCCCTGCGCGAGATGGCCTCCACGATTCGCATCAACGTGATCCTGGAACGCATCGGCGATTATGCCGTCACCATCTCGCGTGAAGCGCTGCAGTTGAAAAAGCCGTTGCCGGAAAAGTTTGCTGTCCTCATCGACGAGGCGGCCGACAATGCCATCGAAATCCTGTCAGAATCCCGCCAGGCCTTCCGTGATGGCAACGCGGAACGCGCGATTGCCCTGATGACGGCAGCCAAGCGGTTGGACGCGCGCATGGACGCCGTGTACGACGACCTGTTTGAGAAGGACGGAGAGCTGAACCGGGGCAGCCGCATGGTGATTTTCGCGGTCCTGACCGTGCTCAAGCGCGTCGGCGACCAGTCCAAGAATATCTGTGATCAAACGGTATTCGCCGTGCGCGGCATCGCCAAGCTGCCAAAGGTTTACCGCATCCTGTTCCTTGACCAGAAAGGTTCAGACATGGGCCTGCTTGCCACGGCCATCGGCCGTCATAATTTTGCCGAAACGGTCGAGTTCAGCGCGGCGACACCGGGTGGCTCGGAGGGGGTTTCCAAGGAACTCGGTGAATTCCTGGCTGAGGCCGGCCTGGCGGATGAAGAACTCGAAACCGAATGGCTTGAAGGGTTGGAACATGATTTCTCGGACTATACCGTGATCATCAGCCTCAATGGACCGTATAGCGATTATGTCGAGCGCGTGCCCTTCCATACCTCGGCCTTGAACTGGAAACTGGGCGAAGGGGATGACATGACCGCCCGCTACCGCGACTTGCGCAACCGCATTACCGATCTGGTCCGGCTACTGGCCGGGCAGGAAGCCATACAGGATTGAATGGATGGAAGACCAGACAGCCCGCGCGGCGAGCAGCGTGGACGCGAGTTTCGACCAGTTGAACCGTGACTGGTATATCGACAAGTTGGTCCAGGTTCTCGTTTTCCTGGGCGGCATATCCGCCATCGTATTTATCATCGGAATTTTTGTTTTCATCAGCAAGGAAGGTTTCGGCTTCCTGATCGGCGATTTCAATTTCAAGGAGTTTTTCTTCTCCCCCAACTGGCGGCCAACCTCGGAGAACAAGGAAACGTTCGGAATCCTGGCCCTGGTGGCCGGCACCGCCAGCGTAACGGGGCTGGCAATGCTGGTCGCGATCCCCTTTTCACTCGGCGCAGCCATTTTCATCGCCGAGTTCGCCACCGGCAAAACCCGCGAGTTCCTGAAAATCACGGTGGAGTTGCTGGCAGCGATTCCGTCCGTGGTGTGGGGCTTTATCGGCCTGGCCATCATGAACCCGATCATCATCGAGACATTCAACGTGCCGGTCGGGCTTAACGTGCTCAACGCCGGCATCATCCTGGGCCTGATGGCCGCCCCGATCATGACCTCGATCGCAGAAGACGCGCTCAAGGCCGTTCCGGACCCCTACCGCGAAGCAGCTGAAGCCATGGGCGCCACCCGTTGGCAGGTGATCTACAAGGTGGTTTTGCCGGCCGCCAAGAACGGGCTACTCGGCGCGGTGCTGCTGGGCGTGGGGAGGGGCTTTGGCGAAACCATGGCGGTCCTGATGGCAACGGGACATTCGATCAATATCCCAACCAGCGTGTTCGATTCGGTACGCGCGCTGACGGCGACCATCGCCGCTGAACTGGGCGAAACTGCCGCGGGATCTTCGCACTACCAGGCCCTGTTTACGATTGGCATCTTCCTGTTCATCATCACCTTTATCATCAACCTGGCGGCCGACCTGATTGTTCGCGGCATTCGTGAATCCAAATGAATGACGGGCAACACCGGGTGACGCGTTTTCAACCACAACCCGACGGCAGCGCTGATCCACGTCGTGCTCACAGGACACAACATGTTTGAAGCCACTCAACTGAACCGAAAAAACGAGTCCCGCCAGAAATGGTTCCGCTTCGGCCTGGGCAGCATGACGGGCCTGCTGATCCTGCCCGTGGTGCTGATCCTGGGGACGCTGATTTACAAGGGCGCCCCGGTCATTTCTTTTGAGTTCCTGTTTACCGGACCGACCAACGGCATGACCGCGGGCGGCATCTTCCCGGCCTTGCTGGGTACCGTGTTGCTGGTTATCGTCGCCCTGCTGGCCTCGGTACCGCTGGGTGTGGCCGCCGCGATTTACCTCAGTGAATATGCACCCGACAACTGGTTCACACGGGCCATCAACCTGGCCATCATCAACCTCGCCGGCGTGCCGTCCATCGTGCATGCGCTGTTCGGGGTTGGCGCCTTCGTCATCTTTTTCAAATTTGGCACCAGCATCCTGGCCGCCAGCCTGACGCTCGCCATCATGACCCTTCCGGTGGTGATCGTCGCCACCCGTGAATCGCTGCAGGCCGTACCAATGGCCTTCCGCGAGGCTTGTTGGAACATGGGCGCCACGCGCTGGCAGACCATCCGCAGGGTGGTGCTACCCAACGCCGTTACCGGCATCCTGACCGGTGTGATCCTGGAAGTCTCCCGCACCGCCGGCGAGACCGCGCCGATCATGTTTACTGGCGCGGCCTTTTTCCTGCCGCTGCTGCCGCAAGGTGTATTCGACCAGACCATGGCCCTGTCGCTGCACCTGTTCGTCGTGTCCACCCAGGTACCCGGTATGCCGGAACACCTGCCGTTTGGCGTCGCCCTGGTACTGATCTCTATGGTATTGCTGATGAACAGCGCGTCCATTGCCTTGCGCATGTACCTGCGGGGTAAAAAGAAATGGTAAAACTGGACGTCAAAGACCTGGCCATCCGTTACGGCCGGGAAACCGCGCTCGAAGGGGTCAACTTCGAGGTGCATGAGAACGAGATATTCGGCATTATCGGGCCGGCCAACGCCGGTAAGACCTCGTTTCTAAAAGCCGTCAACCGCATGGATATGTTTAACCCCGACATGAAGGTCGAGGGCAATATCACGTTCAACAACGTCGACGTGCAAAAAATTCGCAACGTCTACGGCCTGCGCAGCCGTATTGGTGTGGTCTTTCCGCTCCCTGTCGGCCTGCCGCTGTCGATTTATGACAATGTGGCGCTTTCTCCACGCCTGCGCGGCGAAAAACAGAAAGCCGAACTGGATATTATCGTCGAACGCTGTCTCACCCGTGCCGCTCTGTGGGACGAGGTCAAGGACCGCCTCGATTCGCTGGGCAGCTTGCTCTCCGGCGGTCAGCAGCAGCGCCTGACCATTGCCCGCGCCCTGTCCCAGGACCCGGAGATGCTGATGCTGGACGAGTTCTCGATCGCAGTCGACCCGGTCACCACCATGCGCATCGAGGACGTACTGAAAGAACTCAAGAGCGAGGTCACCATCATCCTGGTCACCAACCTGGTCCAGCAGGCCCGGCGCCTTGCTGACCGCACCGCCTTTTTCCTCGGCGGAAGCTGCGTGGAGGTCGGCGTCACAGAAGACCTGTTTACCGGGGCGGTGAAGGACCAGCGGACGCGCGATTACGTGGAAGGGAGGTTCGGCTGATGAATGAAACCGCCGTCAGCCAGGGAGCGAACCTGGCCATCCAAACCAAGAAACTGAACCTCTGGTACGGCACCTTCCAGGCCTTGTTCAACATCGACCTGGATATCAAGCAAGGCATCATCACGTCGATGATCGGGCCTTCGGGTTGCGGCAAGAGCACTTTCCTGCGCAGCGTCAACCGTATTAATGAGCGCCTGGGCTACGTGCGCATCACCGGTACGGTCGACGTCATGGGTGAGAATATTTACGATCCCGGCGTCGAACTGGTGCAGGTGCGCAAGCAGATCGGCATGGTCTTCCAGCGCCCCAACCCGCTGCCGATCTCCATCCGCGAAAATGTCCTGTTTGGCCACCGCATCCACAACGCGGCCCGGAAGACATCAAGAAACGAAGATGACGATATCGTCGAGAGCGCCTTGCAAACGGTACTGTTATGGGACAAGGTCAAAGACCGCCTGGATCAGAAAGCCACCAGCGCCCTGTCCCTGGAAGAACAGCAAAAGCTCTGTATCGCCCGCCTGCTGCCGGTCAAACCGGGTATCCTGCTGATGGACGAGCCCTGCTCCGCCCTCGATCCGAAAGGCACCGAGGCGGTGGAAGAACTGATCTGGGAACTGCGTGGCAAATACAGCATCCTGATCGTGACCCACAACATGGCCCAGGCGCGCCGCGCCAGCGAAGAATGCATCTTCATGTTGATGGGCAAGGTGGTGGAACACACCGACACCGGCCAGATGTTCGTCACCCCCCAGCACCAGGAAACCTCCGATTACATCGAGGGCCGTTACGGCTGAGTCGCTTCCCCCATCGAGGGAAACAGGTAAGCCCTTACTCTGGCCTTAGGCAGGTTTATACCTGTGTTCCGGGCCTTCGGATGTCGGGAACAGCCCGACGAGCGGCCAGGGATGGCTTGAGCGCGCCCGGAACACAGGTATAAACCTGCGTCATTCCAACCAGGTCTAGGGTTTAATACTGTTCTTTCGGTATGACCTTGAAGATCTTGTCCATCACGCGCTGGTTGCTATTGCGGGCCGGTTGCTTGTCCAGGCGTCCATTGCTGTCCACCCAGTAGGGTTTACCTTTTTCGTCAAGGAACACCTGCCAGGCGTTTTCAGGCTGCATGTCGCGTTCCATGACGCGCGCCAGGTCTTCAGCGAGGCCGGGGCTGTGTACAAACGCTCCTGCCTCGGTATTGATGTTGAACGAGCGCGGGTCGAAATTCATCGAGCCGATGAATACTTTTTCCCGGTCAACCACGAAGGCCTTGGTATGCAAGCCAATAAACTCGCCCTGGACCGGCGGCACGTTGACGATGGACTCGATGGCTGCATCCGGCCTCATTTCATACAGTTCGGTGCCGGCCAGGATCAAATCGTCACGCCAATCCCGGTAATGGCTGTTGACCGCCGGCACATCGTGGGACGCCAGTGAGTTGGTGAGGATGCGCACGCTGACCCCACGGTTGGTCAGGTCTTGCAAAAAGTCGATAGCCGGCTGCGAAGGAATGATATAAGCGTTGGTGATCAGCAGTTCCTGCTGGGCCAGGTTCATCCAGGGAAACATCACGGCCGCCACGTTCTGCTCAATCGCGTCTTCCCGGGTCGTGTCATACACCAGTTCACTGGTGCCGATATGCAGTTCTCCCGCCAGGCTCGCAAACTCTTCGCGCCAGTCAGCCGGTTCGGCGCCGAACGAGGACAGTTCTTCCGCGTTGCGGTTCTTTTCCTGGAGGTTCTCCCAGGCCTGCCGGGCAAATTCCGCATCCGGTTCCACGTCAATGTTGTCGGCAGACACGACCCACTCACTGTTCCAGAAATGATCGAACATGCCGGCCGCCTGGGTCGCGATATGTCCGAAACCCACCAGGTCCAAGTCATGGAAATTGTAGTCGTGACTCAGGCCGAAATAGTGATCACCAATATTCCGGCCTCCCACGATCGCCGCATTTCCGTCCGCCACCAGAAGCTTGTCGTGCATCCGCTGGTTGAGGCGTTCCATCTGGGCAACCATCTCCCCGCCCCGGGCCAACGTGCTGCGCTTTTCCCAGGGATTGAACAGACGCAGCTCCATGTTTGGCCGTTGGTCCAGTTCATAAATGACCTGGTCGAGGCCGATCGTAAGCAGGTCATCGACCAGCAGCCGCACATGCACACCCCGGTTCGCCGCCGCGACGGCCCGCTCCAGCAGAAGCCGCCCGCTGTTGTCGGGGTACCAGAGGTAGGTCTGTATGTCGATCGAGGAGGTCGCGCTGTCAATCAGGGCAAGCCGTGCAGCCAGCCCGTCGTAGTTCGCATCCAGGAGCCGGAATCCGGAATATTCCGGTCCGTGTTCGGCAGTAACGGTATCCGCCAATTCTCTGAGAATGCCCATGGGCGCGCGGGGTTTTGAATAACTGGGTTCGTCCCGGACAATTTCATTTTTCAGCGACGGCCCGGCACAGGCAGTGAGGAAAAGTGTGGCTGCCAGCAGCGCTTTTTGAGACCAGGGCGCAAGTGTCACGTCTCTCTCCTGTTAATACGTTTCCTTTTTCAGAATACCAGCTTGCTCATCAACATGACCCAGGTAATGATCACGGCCGGCCCCAGCAGCCCGATCAGAATGCCGCCGGGACGCAGGTCCCTGGTGCGAATCTCACCCGTCGCAAAAGCCACCGCGTTGGGCGGCGTGGAAACCGGCAACAACAAGGCGCAGGAGGCGCTGAGACCAAGGATCAGGCACATTTCCAGTTCCCGGCCGGGCATCAGGGCTACCGACACCGGCAGAATCAGGGAAACTGTCGCGGTATTGCTCATGAAGTTGGACAACACAACCGTCACCAGGGCGAGTGCCGCGTAAACCAGCACGTCCATGTTCAGCAGGGTCAGGAACTCCAGCCAGGAGGCCAGCCGTTCAGCCAGCCCCGTATCGGTTACGGCAGCCCCGAGGGACAGGCCGCCAGCCACCAGCATCAGGGTATCCCAGGGCAGGCCGCGCACGTGGGCCGCGCCCATCACCTGGGTCATCGTCAACCCGACAATCGGTATCAGTGATATGGCCGCCACGTGGATGCCGTGCCATGGCGTCGTCAGCCACATGATCACCGTCAGCAGGGTAATGGAAGCAACGATCAGGCGCTCCCTGAAACCGGGCATTTCCGGCTCTTCCATGCTGTCGAGTTCCAGCTTCACTTCCTTGGCCGCTGCCGGGTAGAGTTTCAGAAGGGCTGCCCAGGAAACGAGGATCAGCACGATGGCGGTCGGTGCGCCGAGGACCATCCAATCAATGAAATTGATTTCCCTGCCGTGTTCTGCGGCCACGCCGACGGCAATGGCGTTGGGTGGGCTACCGATGATCGTGCCCATACCGCCAACCGAAGCGGCCAGCGGGATCGCAACCATCAGGGCCTTGGCGAAGGGTTCATGACGGCCGAGCTGGCGAACCAGGGGCAGTACCGCACCGATCATCAACACCGTGGTGGAGGTATTGGAGATAAACATCGAGGCCACGCCACTGGTCAGCATCACGGCCAGCAAGACGGCGCCAGGGCGGGTGCCCGCGGGCTTGATCGCGGCTGCAAACAGATAGCGGTCCAGCCCCGTTCGGGACAGGCCCTCAGCCAGAAAAAAACCACCCAGCATCAGCCAGATCACCGGGCTCGACCAGGTGTTCAGGTAGGGGGTCACGTCCCAGGGCACCGGGTGGATCAGCGTGGTGCCCAGCACAAAGACCAGGTAGCCCATGATCAGCAAGCCGACCGCGAATGCCGGCACCGCCTCGCTTATCCACAGCCCCACGGCCAGCAGGAACAGGAACAGTACGGCTTCCTGCTCCGGCGGGAAAATACCCGACAGCAGGTTCCAGACGTACCAGACCGCGGCGCCGACCACCAGCAGGGACAAGAAACGCCTCAGGGCGTGGGTCCGGCCTGGCTGCAGGACCCTGAAGGCGGCACGGCGGCTGTCTCGGTAAGAGACCTTGTCGCTTACGGAGTTGTGTTTTTCATTCATTGCTCTCAAATCTTCTGTATGGGTGAAAGTTTAAGCCATCATGGAACAGCCCGCTTTTGTGCCCCCGGTTTCAGAACTTTGCGCCCAGTCCAAACGCCAGCGTGGAGTCCTTTTCGAACTTCCCGGGCGCTGGCTCTGATTCGTAGTTGAAACGGTACGTTGCCGTTGCATAGATATCCCACAGGATGTCGACCCTGAGGCCGGTATTGCTGCGGATGATCGTGTTGTTGTTGCCGTAGTTCTGGTAAGACACGCTGTGATCGTGCAGGAATTCGAGTTTGCTGCGCTTGAACTGGTGCCGGAACTTGAATTCCCAAAGCCCGGTCAGCCCGCTGGTCGGCACATCGCCCAGGTTTTCATCCGTATAACCCAGGCCGGCCTTGATGGTCAGGAAATTGTGTCCCGAATCCAGGAAGTCGTGGCCCATCAGGGCGCCGAAGGTGAAGCGGTGGTTCAGGTCGCGGATTGGGTCACGCTCATAGTTTGCGGTGGCGCCCAGGTACCAGGATGGGCGGAACAACCAGTCATACTCGTAGGTGGCGCCGTTCTGTTTCTTCGTCGTCTGGCCGTTGTTTTCATCACGGCGAAAGGCCAGTGCTGCATATTGGCGGTGGTCACCGAGCCGGACACGCGTATCCATCAGGAATGCCGAGCTGCGGCTGGTGGTATTGCCCTCGTTAATGGTCAGGAGGGCCTCGGCGTGTGACTCGCGCGCGTACCACTGCTGGGGTACTCCTGCCTTGTTCATGTCGTTGATGTCGATGGGGGTGGGCCGTTCTTCAACTTCCAATACCTGCATGCCCTCCTCCAGCCCGGCAAAACGGGCATGGACCACCTCACCGTTCATCAATTCCACTTCCAGGATCGACTCCGTTTCAATTGAAGCCACGGCCGAACGCTTGACTGCGAATTTCTTGGTATATGCGGGTTTGATAGTGACTTCCTTATCATCCACCCGCGTGACCTTACCGCTGATGATGTCGCCGTTTTTCATCACGATCTGGTCGGCGTCAAGCGCCGGGGGAAAAACAAGGGCGCATAAGATGAGAAGGACAAACACCGCGGGAAATAGGACTTGATTCATTTTTTCTTACCAGGAGATCGATCAAAAAAGTGGTCCCGGGACGATGCCGGGGCCATCCTCTGGGACTGGAAACAAGGGGCGTATGGTATCGGTTGGAGTGCTGTTAATAAAACAACTATTTCTAAAGGTTGCTGCAGGAAAACACGTTAAACGGATGAATTATCTGACGATGATCAAGGAGGTAGTAAATTAGTTTTATTCATAGGACTAATTTGACCTGCATCATGTACGGCGGAGGTCATTGGGAGCAGGATTTTAGCCGAATTTCACCATGGGGCTTTCCGTGAGTTGATCGACTTCGGGAATCCCGGCAGTCCTAGCGAAAGGAAAGAACTTTGAACAAGAGAAAAGCAACAAAATCTGGTTCTGTGAGATCAGATTTACCCGCCAGCCGTGTCGAATTGCTTGACTACCTCTGGAAGTCGCAAAACGAACACGGTTATGTCCGCCCCAAGGATATCCAGGCCTACAGCGACGCTCTGGGTATTTCGACCATTGATGTTCAGGGTGTTGTCACCTTCTACCATTTCCTGAGTCTTCAGCCGCGTGGCAAGTACACGATTTACCTTAACAACAGCCCGGTGGCCGAAAGCAAGGGGTTTGAACGTGTCAAAGACGCCTTCGAGATGGCGACAGGCACCCATATCAACGGGGTTGACCCTAGCGGCCAGTTTGGCCTGTTCGAAACGGCGTGCATCGGGCTCAGCGATATGGAACCCTCCGCGCTGATCAATTTCCACCCTTTCACCAACCTCAACAGCCTCAAGGTTCGGGATATCGTCGCCCAATTGAAACTGGGCGCTGATCCCGCAGATATTTGTGACAAGGTGCCCGATCACATCCGCTTCACCCCGGGCGACCGCACCGTCCTCTTACGCGACTATATGCCGGGAGTCGCGCTGAGCAAGCTGCAAGAACAGACCCCGGTGTCCGTGCTTGAAGAAATCAAGAAATCCGGTCTGCGCGGCATGGGCGGCGCCTTTTTCCCAACCGGGATCAAATGGGAGTCCTGCCGCAAGGACCCGGAGTCGCCAAAGTATATCTTCTGCAACGCGGACGAAGGCGAGCCAGGCACCTTCAAGGACCGGGTGCTGCTGAACTCGATGCCGGGCCTGGTGCTGGAAGGAATGGCCATTGCCGGCTTCGCGGTCGGTTCCGAGGAAGGCGTGATCTACCTGCGCGCCGAATACAAGTGGATGCAGGACAAGATCCAGCACGTGATCGACCACTTCGAGAAGATGAACCTGCTGGGCAAGAATATCGGCGGCATCGAAGGTTTCAATTTCAACATACGCATCCAGCTCGGCGCCGGCGCCTACGTCTGTGGCGAAGAAACGGCCATGCTGAACTCGATCGAAGGCAAGCGCGGCGAACCCCGCAACAAGCGCTTCTTCCCGACCGAGCGCGGCTATATGCAGAAACCCACGGTCATCAACAACGTCGAAACGTTCTGCTGCGCGGCCCGGATCATGCAACTGGGTGCCGATCACTACCTGAAAGCCGGCACGGCAACCTCTCCGGGCACCAAGATGCTCAGTGTGTCGGGTGATTGCCGCCTGCCGGGCATTTACGAGATCCCGATGGGCACCACGGTGCGTGAAGTTCTGGACATGTGCGAAGCCGACCGGCCAAACTTCATCCAGGTCAGCGGACCTTCCGGTGAATGCCTGTCCATGGCGGAAGTGGACCGTGTATTTTCCATGGACGATCTGAATCGTGGTGGCTCTTTCATGGTCTTCAGCCGCTCCCGCGACATCCTCACGATACTCAGAAACTACAACCGTTTCTTCAAGAGTGAATCCTGCGGCCTGTGCACACCGTGCCGGGCAGGCAACTTCATTATCGAGAAGAAACTGGACCTGTTCGCATCCAGGCTGGCCCAGCAGGAGGATGTCAACGAAGTCCAGTCCTGGGGCCAGGTCATGACACTGACCTGCCGCTGCGGCCTCGGCAAGACGGCTGCAGGTTCACTGCTTATGGCCCAGGAGAAATTTCCTGAGTACTTCAAGAACATCGTGAACCAGAACCCGGAACGGTTGAGCAGGGGCTTCAGCCTGCAAGACGCCATCCGCGAATATGACCGATTCAGCAGTTGAGTACATCACCCATGAACAAGCCTAAAAAGAAATCCAATGGCAAAGCCAAAAAAGTGGCTGCCAAGAAAGACCATTTGATCACCATCACCATCGACGGCAAGGAGATCAAGACCGAGGCCGGAAAAAACCTGGTGGATGTAGCCAACGAGAACGGGATCTTCATTCCCAGCCTGTGCTACTACCCGGATATCGAGCCGCCACTGGGCACCTGCCGCGTCTGTACCTGCAACATCAACGGCTCACCGCAACCGGCCTGCACCCATACGGTTGAAGACGGCATGGTGGTGGAAGTTCACACCGACGCCCTGGACGACGCCCGCAAGGCCATCGTCGAAATGATGTTCTCGGAAGGCAACCATTTTTGCCCGGGCTGCCAGAAGAGCGGTGACTGCGATTTGCAGCACATGGCCTATGAACTCGACCTGCGACACTCGCGTTTCCCGCACGTGTTCAAGGACCGGTTGATCGATTTCAACCCGTCCCGCATGATCATGGAGCATAACCGCTGCATCAAGTGCGGCCGTTGCGTGAAGGAAGTCTTTACCGATGATGGCAAGGCCGTGTTCTCTTTCCGTTACCGCGGCAACGAAACGCGCGTGGGTATCGATTACGAGGCAGAAGCCCGTCTCACCCAGGAACAGGCCGTCCGGGCCATGCATATCTGCCCGACCGGATCCATCATCGTTCGCGGCCAGAATGCGGCCCGCCCCTTTGGCTACCGCCGTTTCGACATGGAATCGACACGCATGCTCGAACCGGTTGAAGATCCGCAGATCACCATGCCGACGGAAAAGAAGACCGTTGCCACCATCTCCCTGGCAGGCTGCTTCGGTTGCCACATGTCGCTGCTCGACATCGACCTCAAGTTGCTTGATCTGGTCGAGGTGGTGGAATTCAACAAGTCGCCGATCAACGACATCAAGGAATTCACCAAGCAGTGCGATATCGGCCTGATCGAGGGCGGTTGCTGTAACTCCGAGAATGTCGAGGTATTGCGGGAGTTCCGCCGCAAATGCGACGTTCTGGTGGCGTTTGGTGAGTGTGCAATCTGGGGCGGCGTGCCCTCGATGCGCAACACCATACCGCTTAGCGAATGCCTGGAAGAGGCCTACCTCAACAGCACGACCTCGATGCCCGACGAGTGCGAAGTACCGTACCACGAAGACCTGCCGAAGATTCTCGACAAGGTCTACGCCTGCAGTGACATCGTGGATATCGATTACTTCATTCCGGGATGTCCGCCTGATGCCAACCACATCTGGAAATCCGTGCTGAGCCTTGTTTCCGGCCAGATGCTTTCCGTTCCGTATTCAGAATTCAAGTATGACTAAGCCATGAACACTCCCAACAGAAAAATCACCATTGATCCCGTAACCCGGGTTGAAGGGCACGGTCGAGTCACTGTCCAGCTGGACGATGCCGGCAAGGTGGAGCGCGCACGTTTCCACATCGTCGAGTTCCGCGGTTTCGAGCGTTTCATCCAGGGCCACCCCTACTGGGAGGCGCCCTTGGTCGTGCAAAGACTGTGCGGCATTTGCCCGGTCAGCCATCACCTGGCGGCCGCAAAGGCCATTGACCAAGTCTATGGCTATGATCCTGAGGACCTGCACCCCACCGCAACCAAGATTCGGCGCCTGCTGCATTTTGGCCAGGTCTTCCAGTCCCATGCCCTGCACTTTTTCTACCTGGCGTCACCCGACCTTTTGTTCGGCGTCAATGCGCCGGTTGAAAAGCGCTCGGTTGGTGCGGTCGCGGGCGAGTACCCGGAACTGGCAAAAATGGGCATCCAGATGCGCCAGTTCGGGCAGGAGATCATTCGCGCCCTGGCCGGCAAGAAAATCCACGGCATCACCGCCATCCCCGGCGGCATACACCGGACATTCAAACCCGAGGAACGCGACTACTTCCTGACCGATAACGCGACGCCTTCGGTCGATACCATGATTGAATGGTCCAAGGGATGCGTGGATTTCATCAAGGACTACCACGACAAGCACTTCGCCTGGCTGGACACCTTTGCGACCTATCCTTCCGGACACCTTGGCCTGGTCGCGGACGACGGCGCCCTGGAACTCTACGAGGGCCGTATGCGCGCCATCGACGCTGGCGGCAAGATCACGCTCAATGACGTGCACGCCGACAACTACCTCAAGTACTTCGGTGAGGGTGTTGAAAAGTGGTCGTACATGAAGTTCCCCTACCTTCGTCACCTGGGTCGCCAGGACGGCTGGAACCGGGTCGGCCCGCTGGCCCGACTCAACGTGTGCGATTCCATCTCTACGCCGCTCGCGGACGCCGAACTAAGGGAATTCAAGGCCTATACCAACGGGCGCCCAAACAATCACACGATGCACTCCCATTGGGCGCGGCTGATCGAGGTGCTTTATTGCGCGGAAGCGATGAAAGAACTGCTCGAGGACCCGACCATCCTGGACGTCGCGGAGCGGCCGCCGGTCAATCGCCGGCCCGAGGGCATCGGCATCATCGAAGCGCCGCGTGGCACGCTGATCCACCACTACAAGGTGGATGAGAAGGGCAGCATCACCAAGTGCAACCTGATCGTTTCCACGACGCACAACAACGAGCCGATGAACGAGGCCGTGCGCTGGGTTGCCCAGAACGTGATCGACGGACAGCAGGAAATCACCGACGGCATGCTGAACCAGGTCGAGGTTGCGATCCGTGCCTACGATCCCTGCCTGAGTTGCGCCACGCATTCCATGGGGCAAATGCCCCTGATCCTGGAAGTACTCGACGCCGACGGAAACGTTGTCGCCGAGCACGTCAAAGACGCCACTTGAGCGCCGTACTGCAAAATAAAATCCGGCTCGGGCTCGGGCCGGATACCCTTCTCTACGGCATTGGCAACTGCGGCCGTAGCGACGACGGGCTCGGCTGGGCATTCCTCGACCGCATTCAAAACGAACCGGGTTTCAACAGTCCGGTTGAGTACCGTTACCAGTTGCAGGTTGAAGACGCTGCGCAAATCGCCCCTATGCAGCGGGTCATTTTTATCGATTCCTACAAAGGTGACCTGCCCGGCGGTTTCTGCTGGAAGGGCTGCCAGCCCTCGGAGAACTTTGAGTTCACCACCCACGTATTACCCCCGCGAGGCGTGATGCACTATTGCCGGACCCTTTTTGAGCGGTCTCCCCGTGCCGATATCCTGATGATACAGGGCCACGAATGGGATCTTCGCAACGAACTGTCAGTGAATGCCCGCCAGAACCTGGAAAATGCCCTGGCTTTCTTCCGCGAGAATGTTTTGAACGCGGACCAATAATCGTCCTCGGCAACGCTCAATAAACGGAGTTGCTTGATGTAAGACACGGCTGTCTTTTCGTGTCTTCGGTACTATTTTGTATCTACATCAACTTGTTTCAGGAATGGGCTTCATGGAACAGAACTCGCGCAGGATCACCTCGCACCCGATCCTATCGGGGCCCTCCGGGGAAACCATCGAATTTTCCTGGCAGGGCAAGACACTCACCGCTGTGCGGGGAGAATGTATCTCCACCGCGCTTTTTGCCAACGGTATTCACGTATTTGGCCACCACTCGAAAGACCAAAGCCCACAGGGTATTTTCTGCGCCAACGGACAGTGTTCTCAGTGCATGGTCGTCGCCGACGGCCTGGCCATTAAATCGTGCATGGAACCGGTTCGCGCCGGCATGCGGGTGGAACCGTTGGACGGCACACCGGTTCTTCCGGCTATCAGGCAAACCGGCGCTTTCGGCGAAACACGGGAAATCGAGGTTGAATGCCTGGTCATTGGTGGCGGGCCTTCCGGCCTGGCGGCCGCGGTCGAACTGGGTAAGGCGGGCGTGCGCGTTCTGCTGGTTGATGACAAGAATCGCCTGGGCGGCAAACTGGTCCTTCAGACCCACAAGTTCTTCGGGTCCATAGACGAGGTACATGCCGGAACACGCGGTATCGACATCGCCACCCTGATGGAAGAAGAAGTCAGCCAGTTCCCCTCTGTCGACTGCTGGCACAATACCAATGCCGTTGCCGTGTTCAGCGACAAAAAAATCGGGCTTGTACGCGATGGGAAGGAATATGTCCTGGTTAGTCCTGAAACGGTGCTGGTCGCCACCGGTGCCCGTGAAAAATCCCTGACCTTCAAGGGCAATACCTTGCCCGGTGTATATGGCGCCGGCGCTTTTCAGACCCTGGTCAACCGCGACCTGGTTCGTCCGTCTGAAAAACTGTTCATCGTCGGCGGCGGCAACGTCGGCCTGATCGCCGGTTACCACGCACTGCAGGCTGGCATCCAGGTAGTAGGCCTGGTCGAAGCCCTGCCGGAATGCGGCGGCTACAAGGTACACAAGGACAAACTGGTGCGCATGGGCGTACCCATCTACACGCGCCACACCGTGGTCAGCGCCAACGGTGACGACCACGTGCAATCCGTGACCATCGCACGAATCGACCCGCACTGGGAAATCATACCGGGAAGTGAGAAATCTTTTGCCTGTGATACCTTGCTGATCGCAGTGGGGCTGGACCCTTGCGATGAGTTCTACCACAAGGCGCGGGCTTTCGGAATGCAGGCCTTCTCCGCCGGGGATGCTTCTGAGATCGCCGAGGCTTCGGCGGCCATCTTCTCCGGCAAGATCCAGGGTATCCGCATCGCCAGGGCCTTGGGCAAGGACGTTCCGGAGATTCCGGACGAGTGGTCCCGGATCGAACAAATCCTCAAGTCCAAGCCCGGACGGACGGAAAGCGAATACCTGCCCGAAGAACGGGAAGGCGTTTCGGTGGTGTTTCATTGCGAACAGGAAATTCCCTGCAACCCCTGCACCTCGGTATGCCCGAAACAGGCCATTTCAACCGGCGATGATATCCGCGGACGGCCAAGGTTCATCGGCGATGAAATCGGCGAAGTGTGCAACGGTTGCACCAAGTGCGTGACCATCTGTCCGGGACTGGCGATTACGCTGGTCGATTACCGCAAGGATGACGAATACCCTACCATCTCCCTGGCCCACGAGTTTCTGCAAGAGGACATCCAGGCGGGCGACGTGGTAACGGTTCTGGATACCGAGGGCGTGCCATTGGGCCAGGCCGAGGTGTTCAAGGTCGCAGCGGGCAAAAAAATGGATCGCACCCTGCTGGTCCGGATCAAGGCGCCGAAGGAAATCGCCACGCGGATTGCCGGTATCCAGGTCCAGGAACCCAGGGTCACGGAACCCATGGACCAGTACGTTACGCGCATGTGCGATGACACCATTGTCTGCCGTTGTGAACGCGTGACGGCGGGTGAAATCCGTGCATTGATCCGCCAGGGCATGCGCGATGTCAACGAAATCAAGACCGTGACACGTGCTGGCATGGGAGCCTGCGGCGCCAAGACCTGCGGCAGCCTGATCCGTGTCCTGTTCCGGCAGGAAGGCATTCCGCTCGAACAGACCACGGCCAACGTGGACCGTCCGCTTTTCGTGGAAGTACCGCTGGGGGTCTTTTGTGGCATCAGGCAGGAGGTTTGAATGATGTCATCCCCAGGCCGAGTATTTGACGTCATCATCATCGGCGCCGGCAGCGTGGGCGTGCCAACAGCGTATTTCATTGCGAAAACGGGGCTCAAGGTACTCGTCATCGACCAGTATGCCAGCGTCGGCCAAGGCGCCAACAAGGCTGCCATCGGCGGTGTGCGGGCTACCCATTCCGACACCGCCAAGATCCGTATCGGCCTGAAAAGCATCGAGATCCTGTCCCGTTGGCAGGAAACCTTCGGTGACAATATCGAATGGCAGACCGGAGGCTATACCTTCGTGGCCTATGAACCTCGCGAGGAGGAGATCCTCAAGGGCCTGCTCAAAATTCAACACAGCCATGGCCTCAACATCGACTGGTTGAGTGCCGACGAACTGATGGCGGCCGTACCCGCGCTCAAGGCTGACGGCCTGATCGGGGGAACCCTGTCGCCAGAGGACGGAAATGCCTCGCCACTGTTGACCCTGCATGCCTTTTACCGGCAGGCACTGGCCAGCGGGGCCGTGTTTCGCTTCGGTGAGTCCGTAACCGCCATATCACAGTCCGCTGGCCGGGTGAACGGCGTGCGTACGGACAAGGGCCGCTACACGGCGCCTGTGGTAATCAATGCCGCCGGTGCCCACGCCCGGGGCGTATCCCGCTTGGCCGGGCTGGACACCCCGGTCACGCCCGACTCACACGAGGGCGGCGTCAGCGAACCCGTGGCCCGCTTCCTGGAACCCATGGTGGTGGATATACGGCCAAGGAAGGGGTCGTCCAACTTCTATTTTTACCAGCACCATACCGGTCAGCTTGTATTCTGTATCACGCCATCGCCACCGATTGTCGGTACGGACCGTCGTGAGACGTCCGAGTTCCTGCCCATGGTTTCCCGCCGCATGATTGAAATCATGCCGCGCCTGGTGAACCTCAAGGTTCGCCGTACCTGGCGCGGCCTGTACCCGATGACACCGGATGGCGCGCCGATCGTGGGCTGGGCGCGAGAGATCGAGGGTTTCATCCAGGCCGTGGGTATGTGTGGGCAGGGCTTCATGCTGGGTCCTGGCCTCGGGCTCTACCTGGCCAAACTGGTCACGCACGACCTCGACGACGAAGACCGGGAGGTATTCGAGGTGCTTTCACCTTACCGTGAATTTGCCGGCGCCGAACAACTGCGCTAGGACCCGGCGGAACAAATTTACGCTGGCTCCGGCATGCCCGGGCTTTATAATCAAGGCATGCCAAACCCAACCGACACGCCCGGCTGGAATATCCTGCCGCCAGAAACCGTGGCCGCTGAAAACCGGCTCTCTTTCGTTCGTGGCTGCAGCGACTTCGCCGCGGGCCTGCTGGACCGCTTCCCCGCCTGGCAGCAGGGCTTGAACCAGGACAGGTCACCGGACGTCACCGAGTTGGTGCGTGCTATCCAGCAACACGGCTTGGATAGTGGTCTCAGGCGCTTTCGTAACCGCACGATGTTACGCATTGTATGGCGCGACCTGTGTGGCCTGGCGTCACTTGCCGAGACCTTTCAAAATCTGACTTCGCTGGCCGAAATCTGCCTGCAAACCGTTCTCGAGGAGCACCAGCGGCGCCTCGAGGAGAAACACGGTGTTCCACGCAGTTCGGACGGAGAACCGCAACGGATGTTTGTCATCGGGCTGGGCAAGTTTGGCGGCGGAGAACTCAACCTGTCATCGGATATCGACATCATTTTCTGTTTTCCCCGCTCGGGTCATTGCGACGGGCGCCGCGAGCTTTCAAACGACCAGTTTTTTACCCGCCAGGCGCGCGCCGTGATTGCCAGCCTGTCCGAAATCACCGAAGAAGGTTTTTGTTTTCGTGTTGATACGCGCCTGCGGCCATTCGGCAATGCCGGACCCCTGACATCCAGCCGGGCCGCACTGGAGCAGTATTACCAACGCGAAGGGCGTGACTGGGAACGCTATGCCCTGATCAAGGCAAGGCCGGTAGCGGGTGACCTCGAGTCTGGCCGGGCTTTTATTCGCGATATCCGGCCTTTCGTTTACCGGCGTTACATCGACTACAGTTCGGTCGAAGCATTGCAGGAAATGCATGCCAACGTGCAGGAAGACGCCCGCCGCAAAGACCGCCTGGACGATATCAAGCGTGGGCCGGGTGGCATACGGGAAATCGAATTCCTGGCCCAGTGTTTCCAAATTCTACGCGGCGGACGCGAACCCAGCCTGCAAACACCTTCGCTCGACGGCGCACTGCGCGAAATCGGCAGGCTGGGCCTTCTCGAAGAGAGCGTTATCAGCGAAGTTCGCCATGACTACACCTTCCTGCGATTCCTTGAGAACCGGATCCAGGCCCTGCGGGACCAGCAGACCCACCGCGTGCCGCTGGGAGAAGACCGAGAGCGCGTTGCCCGCGCCATGTACGAAGATGGCGTCGATGCGCTGGAAAAGAGCCTGCTGCGTACACGCGACCGTGTAAGTGACCGTTTCCGCGGAATTTTCCCGGCCCAGCCGGTGCGAGCGGACAGTGGCGAGTGGGCGGAACAATGGCGCGGCCTGCGACGCAGGCGCCAGGAAATCGAACCCATGCCGGAAGCCCTTAACGGCCCGCTGGAAGTTTTTGTACGTCGCCTGGAACGGGTCGCACTCAGCCAGCGCGCCGACCAGCGCCTGGACCGTTTCATGCCCGAACTCCTCGGCCGGCTCGACCAGCGGGATATCGATGAGCGCACACTGAACCGCGTGTTTGATCTCGTGCTCGCCATCAGCCGGCGCAGCGCCTACCTGGTGCTGTTGGTCCAGCACCCCAAGGCGCTCGATCGCATGCTGGATCTGTTTGCCCGCAGTGAATGGGTGGCGGACAAGGTTATCCGCTTTCCTGCCCTGTTGGACGAACTGATCGACCCTTCGCTCGGCTCACAAACGCCTTCCGATGAGGATTTACGCAACAGCATCGACCGTATTTTGCTGACGGCACAGGACACCGAATCCACGCTCGAGGCATTCAATTATCTCAAGCTGGCGACAGAACTCCGCATTGCCGTGGGCCAATTGCAGGAAAACCTGCCGGGCTGCTCGGCCCAGCAGGGTTTGTCGGCCCTGGCGTCTGCCCTGCTTCGCGGTGTTTTGATCCTGGCTGGCGATGAAATCCGCAAACGTCACGGCAGTTTTTCTTCCCCGCCGGCAAGCATTGATGAGGCCGCATTTTTGCCCGGAAACCTGGCAGTGATTGCTTACGGCACGCTCGGTGCCTGTGAACTGGGATATGGATCCGACCTGGACATCGTGTTCCTGTTCGAGCCGGGTGAAAAGCTGTCCAGCGGGAAACGGCCCCTGCCGCCGGAGCAGTATTACGCCAGACTGGCCCAGCGCGTGCTCAGTTTCCTGACCATCATGACCCCGTCCGGCCGCCTGTACGAAGTTGACACGCGCTTGCGGCCCAACGGTCGCGCGGGTTCCCTGGTAAGCAGTGTCGATGCTTTCCGCGACTACCAGATGAGCCAGGCGTGGACCTGGGAACTGCAGGCGCTGACGCGGGCCCGTTTCGTGGCGGGCAGCCCGTCGCTGGAGGCCGCGTTCAACCGGGTTCGCCTTGATGTGCTGTGCCAGGGGCGGGACGAGGTCAAACTGGCAGGCGAACTGGCGGAAATGCGCCGTAAGATGAGCACGGAACACGAGTCGAAGACACGCGGGGGCGCCAGCGATTCCCTGAAACAGCGCCCGGGCGGCCTGATCGACATTGAATTCGTGGCGCAACTGGGTGTCTTGGCATCTGCACGCCTGTATCCGCGGGTCATCCGCGCAACCAGCACAACGCAACAGATTACTGAACTCGCTGCCATCGCCTGGCTGTCGGAGGAGGAAGCCGGCATCCTGCAATCGACCATGGACCAGCTACGGCAGCAAAAATTGATGGCGTCGCTGGTAACGGGAGGCTCATTCGCAGCAATCGATACAGAGGCTTCGGCACGGGTTTTTTCTAGCCGACTGGCGGTGCAGACGTCGCCCTCATGAACCCCGTTCACGGGCGCTTCAGCAATAAGCGTTCATAATCGCCCACCGGTGCCTTAAAATGTGCCGTCAGCCGACAACAATGTACATGGAGTAAATAGAGTGACCCATCCCACCGATGCAACGGATGCCCGCCTTGAAAATGCGTCCGAAGCGCGCGAATACGAAGTGAGCCGGCAGGATCTGCCACTGTCCTGCCCGACACCGGAACAGAAGCTCTGGAATTCACACCCCCGGGTTTACCTGCCCATCGAGGAGACCGGTACCGCGACATGCCCTTATTGCAGTTCCGTCTACCGCCTGGTCGATTGATACCGGGCCGGATTCGTGCATATCGTCCAGGCCCTTGTTTCACTCAACCTGGGTGGATCTGAACTGGTTGCTGTTGAATTGGCGGAATACGCCGTCGCACAGGGTCACCGTGTCACGGTTATTGCCGCTGACGGCCCGCTTGGTCCGCGGGTCCGGGCCTGTGGAGCCGAACACCTGGAGTGGCCGATCGGGCGTAAACGCCTTTCCACCCTGCGCTTCGGCGCACGGCTACGCGACTGGTTGATCCGACAACGACCGGATGTTCTGCACGTGCATTCGCGCCTGCCCGCATGGATCTGCCACCTGGCCATGCGTAAACTCGAGCCTTGTTTGCGCCCGGTGTATATCACCAGCATGCACGGCCAGTACTCGGTCAGCCGCTACAGCGCCGTGATGGCGGGCGGGGACCGTGTCATCGCCGTTTCCGACCATATCCGCG
>JAZBOH010000228.1:0-34760 GCA_036351055.1 Lysobacterales bacterium | reverse complement strand
TTGTAGGGCGTTATTTTTCCGGTCAAACCCATCGCCAGCAGCGTGCGCCCGTGAAACCCGCCGGAAAAAGCAATCACGCCCCGGCGGCCCGTATGGGCGCGGGAAATCTTGACGCAATTCTCCACGGCTTCAGCACCCGTCGTCACGAACATGGTCTTCTTGGGCGAAGGTCCGGGTGCGAGATCGTTCAGTTTTTCGGCCAGTTCCACCGCCGAATTGTAAGGCGTTACCATCACGCAGGTGTGGCTGAAGCGCCCCAACTGGTGCTGCACGGCGGCGGTCACCCTGGGATGCAGGTGGCCAGTGGAACATACGGCGATTCCGGTGCCAAAATCGATATATCGATTTCCCTCAACGTCCCACATTTCCGCGTTCCTGGCGCGGTCGATGTAAACGGGGGCCAAATTGCCCTGACCTCGCGCCATGGCCGCTTCCTTGCGTACCTGCCAGTCGGCATTGGATGTGCTTGTCACTGGTCTATCCCTCCCATGCACATGTACTTGATCTCGAGGTAATCATCCAGGCCGTACTTCGAACCTTCGCGCCCCTGGCCGGACTCCTTGACCCCTCCAAACGGCGCCATCTCGTTGGAGATGATTCCCTCGTTGATACCGACGATTCCGTATTCCAGGCCTTCGCCGACCCGCCAGATACGGCCGATATCCCGCGAATAAAAGTAACAGGCCAACCCGAACTCGGTGTCGTTCGCCATGGCAATGGCTTCGTCTTCAGTGCGGAATTTGAACAGGGGTGCAATGGGACCAAATATTTCTTCGCGAAACACCCGCATGTCGTCACTGACCCCGGTGAGTATGGTCGGCTCGAAAAAACAGGCGCCCATTTCGGCGCGCCGGCCACCCGCCACGACCCGTGCACCTTTGCTCACGGCGTCCTCCACGAATCCCATCACGTCATCGGCGGCGCCTTCATTGATCAGGGGGCCGATACTGACGCCATCCTCGGTTCCGTCTCCTACTTTAAGGCCCTTGACCGCCGCCACCAGTTTTTCGGCGAAGGCGTCATAAACAGACTCCTGAACCAGGATCCGGTTGGCGCAGACGCAAGTCTGGCCGGAATTGCGGTATTTGCTGGCCATAACCCCGCTTATCGCCGCGTCCAGGTCTGCATCGTCAAACACGATGAAAGGCGCGTTACCACCCAGCTCCATCGAAGTGCGCTTGACGGTCGCTGCACATTCGGCCATCAACTGTTTGCCAACCTCTGTGGAGCCGGTAAACGTCAGCTTCCGGACCATCGGGTTGGACGTGAGTTCCCGGCCGATTTCCGGGGTTCTTCCGGTCACCAGGTTGATGACACCGGCCGGTACGCCCGCGCGCTCGGCCAGCACCGCAAATGCATAAGCGGACAGCGGCGTGGCGTTGGCCGGCTTGCACACGACCGTGCAGCCCGCGGCCAGGGCCGGCGCAATCTTGCGCGTCAACATGGCGTTCGGGAAATTCCAGGGCGTGATACACGCCACCACACCCACCGGTTGCTTGATGCAAACCAGGCGCTTGTCGTTTGTAACGTGGGGAATCGTGTCTCCGTAAACCCGTTTTCCCTCTTCTGCGAACCACTCGATGTAGCTCGCGCCGTAGGCTATCTCACCGCGGGCTTCGGCCAGCGGCTTACCCTGCTCGGCTGTCAGTATCTGCGCCAGGTCTTCCTGGCTTTCCATCATCAGGTTGAACCAGCGGCGCAATATCACAGCCCGTTCCTTTACGGATCTCTGGCGCCAGTCGACTTGTGCCGCATGCGCCGCTTCAATGGCCCGCCGTGTTTCGGCGGCGCCACAGCTGGCGACCTGTGCAATCACCTCGCCCGTGGCCGGGTTAACGACGTCCAGCAAGCCCTCGCCGTCGGCGCTTACCCACTGCCCATCGATATACGCGCCTGCTTTCAACAGGCCCTGGTCAGATATTGAAATGCCCATGAATGAACTCCGCTTATTTCCGGTCACCCAGAATGATAGCCACAAACAGTACTCGCATATAGCGATAAATTTTTGTATTGTCTGTGAATATTTCTCACAGGTAATCGCCATGCTGGACCGTCGTACACTCCCCCTTTCTGCTTTACGTGCGTTTGAAAGCGCAGGACGTCAGCTACATATGGGCCGCGCAGGTGAAGACCTGGGTGTAACCCACGGGGCAATCAGCCACCAGGTTCGATCCCTCGAACAACAACTCGGCGTCGAGTTATTTATCCGTGCCAACAATCGTCTCAAGCTGACGGGCGCGGGAGAACGTCTGCTGAAAGCGGTACGGGAAGGATTCAACCGCATTGTCGACGAGGCGCTGCACCTGGACCCGGACAACATCACGGGCCGGCTCATTATCGGTTGCACTGAATCGACCGGTGCAAGCTGGGCCATGAAACACATTGGCGAATTCCATCTCCAGTACCCGCAAATCGACATCCACCTGGTGGAAGTGCGTCCCAGGCAAAAGGTCATTCCCCGGGAGATTGATGTCGCTATCTGTTACGGCAGACCGGATGCGGGAAGCCGGCGGTTGGAAGAACTGGCTTCACCCCCCGTATTTCCCGTTTGCAGCCCGCAAATTCTCCACGGCATTCCTTCGATCAAACGCCCCGAGCACCTGGCACGTCTGACCTTGTTGCACGACAGCCAAAACAACTGGGCGGACTGGTTTACTGCGATGGGGATAGCTGAACCCGAAGCGACCACGAGCATGCATTTCTACAGCACCAACCTGTCGCTCACTGCGGCGCGCCTGGGTTTCGGCGTTGCCCTGTGCAACCCTTTCGAAATACAGGAAGACCTGCGCCACGGCCGCCTGGTCAAGATACTCAAGAAAGCGGTTCCTGAATCCCACAATTACTACTTATTGACCAAGCAGCCGGAGCACCGGTCATTGCGCGCTGAGCTATTCGAAGATTGGATAAAGGCAGTTTGAAACGCAGCGAAAGCGATCATCCGCATAGTAGAATATGGCCCATCGCGAATGAAAAACAGAAACAGGCTCTATGAAGCACAAGTGAATCCATGTTGTCAGAGGCCCTTTTATATCTCGATCCGAACAGCAGCCTGAGCCTGCAGAGCCAGATTCGTCAAAAATTGGTGGATGGAATCATATCGGGCGCATTCCCTCCGGGACGCCGCCTTCCCTCCTCGCGCAAGCTGGCTGAACACCTCGGCATCTCCCGGAACACAGTTGTCCTGGCCTACGAGCAATTGCAAGACGAGGGCTTTCTGGAAAGCCGCGAACGCAGCGGCATCTTCGTGCGGGAGGACATGCTCGAAGGCCGCGTGGGCTACCACGGTCCATCGTCTGACCGTTCGGAACCAGACACCCACTGGCAAGACCGGATTAGAACCGATGTCGGCAAGCGCCTCCGTTTCGAGTTTCCCGGCGACTGGCAGCAGCACCCCTACCCGTTTATCGACGGCCAGTTCGATGCCTCGCTGTATCCGACCACGCAATGGCGGGAATCCAGCCGGATGGCGCTTGGCGCGCGAATTATCCGGGAGGGTACTGTCACGGAAGGCGATGCAGACGATCCATTGCTGATTGAGGAAATTCGCACCAAGATGCTGCCCCGACGCGGCATCAATGCCCGGCCGGAAGAAATTCTCATTACCCTGGGGGAACAGAATGCACTATACCTGTTGACCCAGCTATTAACCGACCAGGAAACAAACGTTGTCGTGGAAGAGCCCGGCAACCCGAAAGTCAGGCAGCTACTCAATTTGTGCAAGGCAAAAATAATCCATCAGCCTGTCGATGAAAACGGGATGGTGATCAGCAGACGCCTGGATGCGGCACAAATCATATTTGTCACTCCAAGCCACCAGGTGCCCACCGCCGTTACCATGGCCACGCAACGCCGGCAGGCCCTGCTTAAAAAAGCCTGCAAGCTGGATCAGTTGATCGTCGAAGACGATTTTGAGCATGAGATCAATTTCCTGGGGCAGCCGCACCCCGCCCTGCACAGCATGGATACAGAGAACCGGGTCATTTACATTTCGGCCCTTCCCAAAGTGCTCGCACCCGGGCTGCGTATCGGGTTTATCGTTGCCGCCCCGGAACTCATCCGTCAGGCACGCCGTCTGCGGCAGCAGGTTATCGGCAAACCATCACTCCTGAACCAGCGCACGGCAGCCCTTTTCCTGTCGCTGGGCCATTACGATTCCTTCATGTCACGCATGCACCAGGAAATGAGCCGCCGCTGGCTTGCCTTGCGTGATGCGCTCAACCACTACCGGGCCAACTTCATCACCATGCCCAACCAGGGCGGCTCGGTATTCTGGGTGCTGTGTCCTGAAGAGATCAATGTTGAGGTACTGGCCAACGAAGCTGCGCGCCGTGGCATCCTGATCGAACCGGATACGCATTATTACGCTCGTAGTAGAGGGTCACGGAACTGTTTCCGCATGGGGGTCACAAGCATCCCCGAAGAAAATATCAGGGTTGGCGTTGAGCGCTTGCGAGAGTTGATGTGGGAGTTGGGCAGCGGTGAAGCAGAATACCTGAAAGACGATGACCCATCGTTCCTCAGGGGAGAGGAACTGGGAACAACCATGCGCGGTTCCACCTGGATTTACAGAACCGTTTACGGTGATCCCGCGACTTTCGAACTCCACGCTGACGGTACGATGACCGGCCGCGCGGGCCATGCCAACGAGGAACAGGACGAAGGTCGCTGGTGGATTGAAGGCGACCTCTGGTGCCGGCAATGGAACGAGTGGGCTTACGGTGAAAGCGGCCGTTATTACGTTAGTCTCAAGGGTCAACAACTGAAAATTTTCACAACCGGTCGTCGCCTGGTCGATTCGGCCATTATTCATCTCTACCAAGGCTGAATGCCGCCACTCAACAACCCTCTGGCCCAATCAACGGTCCTCATCTGGTCCTATGTGAAGATCCCCACCTGCCGCTACCCTCTCCTGTAGAAGAATACCAATCTGGCGTATTCCTGTAATTTGAACGGGAGAATTTTATGCCCTACCTGTCCATGGCGGCACTGCAACTTGAGCTGTGTGTCGAGGACAACCTGTCCGTCCTGGAAAAAGAAATCGACCTGGTCAAGAATCGGTTTCCATGGGTCCAACTGGTCGTCCTCCCTGAACTCTGTACTTTTGGCCCTGATCCCGACCTGGCGGTCGGCATGCCCGGTGAAGTCGAAAACTGTTTTCGCGAGGCGGCACTCAAAAACGACCTGTGGCTGATACCGGGAAGTATTTTCGAACGACAAGGTGGCGATGTTTATAACACCGCCCCTGTGATTAACCCGAAGGGCGAAGTAGTAGCCCGGTACCGCAAACAATACCCGTTTCTGCCCTATGAGAAAGGCATTACAGCCGGCGATAAATTTGTCGTTTTCGATATTCCGGGCGCCGGCCGTATCGGGCTGATCATATGCTACGACATGTGGTTCCCCGAAATGGTAAGAAACCTGGCCTGGATGGGCGCCGAAGCCATCATTTGCCCCAGCCTGACCAATACCATCGACCGAAAGGTTGAGTTAGCCATTGCACAGGCAAATGCCGCCACCAACCAGGTTTATTTTCTGAATCTCAATTCCGCCGGTCGACTGGCCGTCGGTGAAAGCATTTTTGTCGGCCCCGATGGCCAGGTCATCCACAAGGCGGGTGTCGGCCGGGAAATCATCACGGTCGAAATGGACTTTTCACACCTTCGACGTGTACGGGAAAGAGGCATGTATGGACTATGCCAGACGCTGAAGAGCTTCAGGGATCACGACATTGAATTCCCGGTATACAACGACCCGGAGCACAACCCGGGCGCGTTTGGCGAACTGGGAGCGCTGGAGGTACCAAAGCGAGAACTTTTGGAAGAATCGTCCAAACAGGGAGAACCCAACTGGACTGGTAAACAGGAGAAAACTGGCTCTACCTGACTGTTTCGGCCCTGTTTAAAGTTTTTAATGAGGTTGGTGGGCCCAGCCCCACGGAGATAACGTTCTGATAAGTAACGGCACATACTGAGAGGAGTTCACCCATGCGATCTAGCCATCTGATCAAGAGAAATGCTTTATCAGCCGCCATCACAGCCGCATTGCTCGCGAGCTTGCAGACAACCGTGCTTATGGCGCAGGACCAGGTTGATGAGGGTGTTGAAGCCGATGCGATGGAAGAAATAATCGTTACGGCAACACGTCGTGAATCAACGATTGTCGATATCCCGTACAACATTTCCGCCGTCAGCGGCAACTTCATCGACAGCGGAAAAATCATGAGCACCAGTGAGCTGCTGCGCGGTGTGCCAGGCGCAAATGTTATTGACTACGGCGCCAGGAACTCAGGCAACGTAAATACTATCCGGATCCGAGGTCTGGCGATCGACAGCAGCATCAACGTGGACATCGCCCTTTCGGCGGTTCCGCCGGTATCGACCTACCTCAACGACACACCGGTATACGCGAACATGATCCTGAAGGACCTCGAACGGGTGGAAGTCCTTCGCGGGCCACAGGGCACGCTCTACGGGTCGGGTTCACTGGGTGGTACGGTCCGCTACATAACGCGGCGGCCGTTGCTGGAACTGTTCGAGGGGCGGGTTGAAGGATCGTTCAGCCAGACCTCCGGGTCCAGCGGCAATAACTGGGATGTCGACCTGATGTTGAACATCCCGATGGGGGAGACCGTGGCCGCCCGGATTGTTGCCGGCACCATTGATTATGCCGGCATCATGGACCTTCCCAATGCCTATGTTCTTGACGGCCAGGGCTTCCCGGTCGCACCCGACGGCATCCTGGCTGAAACCGCGGAATACGAGTATCTCAAGGACGTCGACACGGTCGAAATTGACTACATAAGAGCCTCTTTGCTGTGGCAACCCAATGATAAATTCAATGCCCTGTTGACCTGGTCCCACCAGGAAGACGAGGTTGGCGGGCGCATGATGCCCACAAACGGCAACGATGGCTGGGGCGACCCCTACGGCAACTACGAAACAGGCTCGATTCAACGTGAACCTTCGTCCCGTGAAGTCGATGTGGTTTCCCTTGAGATGAGCTACGATTTCGGTTTCGCGACCCTGACCAGCAGCACCTCCGGCTACGATCACAGCGGTGACAGCACGAGTGAAAACACAGGTTTTTCTGCCCAGCAGGGTTGGCTGAGCTTCTATTACGGCAACTATCCCCGCCCGATGCACTCTGCTGAACGTAGTTATTCCGACGAAGCGTTCATCCAGGAACTCCGCTTGGTTTCCAATACCGAAGGTATGTTCGATTGGATCGCGGGCGCTTTCTACCGGGACCAGGATACCCGTTCATCCCAGGTCAACTATCTTCGCAACTTCTATAACTGGGCCTGGACGGCCTGGGGTTGTTGTGCGATCGGTGATGATGACTTCCGCTACAACCGCGAAGAAAATTTCACGGATACAGCCGTCTTCGGCGAACTCACCTGGAACGTCACGGGCACTTTCCGTATGACCGGTGGCTTCCGCTATTTCGACCTCGACTACGATAACGATACGTTCATGGGCGTAGGCCTGTGGGATACCTTCGCCGTCAACGAGCAAATCCAGTTCAGCGGTAGCGACTCGGATACCCTGTTCAAGTTCAACGCCTCCTGGGACTTGAACGACAATGCCATGTTGTACGGCACGATTTCCGAAGGGTTCCGGCGCGGCGGCACAAACGCGGTACCGCTGTCAGGATTATTCGCCGAAGACCCGGCCTGGCTACGCTACGGTCCTGACACCACCACCAACTACGAAATCGGTTACAAGGGGGCCGGTAACGGCAGTTTCTACAATATCTCGCTGTTCTACGTTGACTGGCAAGATATCCAACTCAATACAACAACTACCAACTGGGCCTTTTACGCCGCGCAGAACGGCAGCAGTGCAACAACGCAGGGTATCGAACTCGAATACAACAAGTCCTTTGGTAAAGGTTGGCGCCTGGCCCTGGGTTACGCCTATACAACAGGCGAACTGGATAGCGTCATGTGGTCTGCCGATGATGTTTATATCGTTGCACCGAAAGGCAACACCCTGCCCGGGTTGGCGGAACACACTGCGAACGTGATGCTGGAAAATGCCTTTGGCATGAGCAATGGCTGGCTATGGATCAACCGAATCAGCGGCTATTACCAGTCCGAGACAAATAATTCGATCAGCGAAACGAGCGCGGCGCTCAGCGCCACCATGGGATCTTTCAGCATCTGGGACTTCAACAGCAACCTTGCCATCAACAATCGCTGGACCGTGGGGCTGTTTGTAAAGAACATGTTCAACGAGGAAGGTCTCGTGGGTATTTACAAGGAAGAATACATGGGCACCTCACCCGAGCAGCATTATTACGGGAACGGCGGTAAAAACATCATCGCCCGGCCGCGGACGGTTGGCGTTTTGGCTACCTGGAATTTCTGAGGCGATCAGGCTGGGCGCTTCCGACGGGAGCGTCCAGCCTGAATTTCTATGCCAGAACCCTGTTTTCACGTCCACTGGAATATTTCACTTAGAATGGCCCGGCAATGACTGATCCCGCTCTGCTCGAATTGCTGAACATCACCCGTGACCAATACCTGGACGGCAGGGTGGGTGCGGCCATTGAGGGACTGATGCGGCTGGAAAAACTCGCCTGCCATGATCACTTATTGTTGCAGCAAATCGCAGAGATGTTTGTTCAGTGTGGCCAACACCAGGACGCAGAAAGGTGTTATGCACGCTCGGTTGAATTACAACCATCCAATCCCGATTACCTGTACAACCTGGGCGCGTCCAAAACCGCACTGGGTGAATTCGAAGAAGCAGAAGAGCTTTTTACCCGTGCCATAAAGTTCAACCCAAAGGACTACGGCGCGTGGCTGAACCGCTCAGGCTTGAAAAAACAGACCCCCAAAAGCAATCATGTCGACCAATTGAAATTTGTCAGGTCTCGCCTGAACAGGAACGAGCCTGGAATGGTCCAGGTCTGTTATGCCCTCGCCAAGGAACTGGAAGACCTTCGCAACTATGACGAAGCGTTTCAATTCCTGCAGGAAGGCGCCCACCTGCGGCGCCTCGGCATGCAATACGACGTCCAGGAAGACGAGCTGGTGATGGCGAAAATCGCACAACGATTCGGCGCCGGCCAGCACGGTACAACTTCCAACGGTCAGGAAAGCGATCGTCCGGTATTCATCCTTGGACTACCGCGTAGCGGAACAACGCTGATAGATCGGATCGTCAGTGCTCACAGCCATGTGGGCAGCCTCGGTGAGCACAACACCCTGCCCCTTGCTCTGCTGACGATGACAACCGTGGAAGGTGATCCGCCCCCGGGCAAAGAGGAACTGGTCGATCGCTCTGCCGCTATCGATTTTGGTGAATTGGGCCGAAAATATTGCGAGAGTATTGACGGGTTCGGCAACCCCAGTCCGAGGCTGATCGACAAAACGCCGCTGAATTTTCTTTACATCGGCCTGATTCACCTGGCCCTGCCAAACGCGAAAATTATCCACCTTCGGCGCCACCCGGTCGACGTCTGTTACGCGATGTACAAGACGCTGTTCCGGGCCGGCTACCCTTTTTCCTACAGCCTGCAGGAGGTCGGACGCTATTTCATCGCCTACCATCGCCTGATGAGTCACTGGCGATCATTGATCCCGAATGCCTTTCTTGATGTGGATTACGAAAACATGATTGTTGACCAGGAGGGTCAGACACGTCGCATCCTCGATTACCTGGAACTGGACTGGGAGGATGGGTGCCTGGACTTTCATCAGCACCAAGGCCCGGCCGCCACGGCGAGCGCGGCACAGGTCCGTCAGCCGATTTACAGCAGTTCCGTCGGGCTGTGGCGCAAGTATCAGCAACAACTAATGCCATTTACCGCCAGGTTGAAAGAACACGGAATTTCCATTGATTAAGGAAATTACCCGTTGCCTGTGCTGCATCTTGATGATGCCCGGTGCATTGCACGCCGGGGATTTCGCGGACACGGTACTGAGAGGTGGAGCCGTGTACACGGTAGACGCCACCCGCAGTTGGGCAGAGGCCATCGCGGTCAGAGGAAACAGAATTACCTTCGTGGGGCGCGATTCCGGTGTCGAACCCCATATTGGCCCTGCCACGGAAGTCATCGAGTTGAAAGGCAGAATGGTTCTGCCGGGATTCCATGACTCGCATATTCATCCGGTCAGCGCAATGCTGAAGTCCCATATGTGCAACCTCAAAGGGCTGTCGGGGCGCCAGGCATATCTCGAAAAAGTCAGTCAATGCGTCAATGACAATCCCGACACGGACTGGCTCATGGGACAGGGCTGGTCCCACGCCTGGTTCGATGAAAACAAGCGGCCCGACAAGAAATTATTGGACAACATCACCACGGATATACCAATAACCCTGCGCTCCTACGATGGTCACAGCGTCTGGGCCAATTCCAGGGCGATGGAATTATCCGGCATCGGGGCATCTACCGGTGACCCGCCTTCTGGTTTGATCGAACGTTACTCCGGCAGCCGTGAACCACTGGGACACTTCATGGAAGGTCAAGCGCTCATCATGATTTACTCGGGCATGCCGGATTTTACCGACGAAGCTCGATATAGCGCGCTGATGGAGGTGCAAAGCTACCTCAATAGCCTTGGAATAACGAGCATCCAGGATGCGGCTGTGGAAGTAGACAGTGTCGGCCCGAATGGAACCTTGTCTGCCTACCGGAAAGCATCCGAAGAGGGCCGCCTGAACCTGAGAACAGTCGCAGCCCTATATTGGCGTCCCGACCGTGGAATGGAACAGTTGGAACGTATGAAACAGGTACGGACTGAAGTTCAAAACCATGAAAACTTCAGGGCAAGCAGCGTGAAGATCTGGCAGGACGGTGTGCTGCACACGCACACCTCCAAACTGCTGGAAGACTATTCGGATCGCCCTGGAGAGCGCGGACTCAGCCTGTTTGAGCCCGGGCGCCTGAATGAGATTGTGGCCGCACTCGACAGGGAAGGCTTCCAGGTGCACATTCATGCCGACGGAGATGGAGCGCTGCGCGAGTCTCTCAATGCATTCGAGTACGCCCTGGAAAAAAACGGCAAGCGTGATTCGCGTCACCAGGTAGCACACCTCGAACTGGTGCACCCGGATGACATTCCAAGGATCCGGGAGTTGGGAGCAGTAGCCAATGTCCAGCCCTTGTGGTCAACCAGCCGCGACTACATCGGGGACCTGATAGACGTAAAACTGGGTGAAAAGCGTAAGCGCTGGATGGAGGTCAACCGAAGTTTTCTCGAAGAAGGCATCACCGTTGCCTACGGCAGCGACTGGTTCGTTACATCCCCGAACCCCATGGATTTGATCGAGGCTGCTGTAACGCGCATCCGCCCCTCCCTGCCCCTGGATGACAAGCGCACCGCGGTGCCGATGCTTCCCGGCGAAGAAGTCACCCTGAGCGATGCCATTACCAGCTATACCTTTAACGGAGCCTATGCGAATCACCAGGATGAGATCACGGGCTCCCTGGAAGTTGGAAAACTGGCCGATATCGTCGTTCTGGAAAAAAATCTGTTTGAAGTGGAACCTGTCAGAATTTCAGAAACCCGGGTTCTGCTCACTTTTCTTGGCGGCAGACTCGTGCACGGCCAATTGCCCCTGGAAACCATCTTGCCGGCCGATACCGCTTTTTTTGAACCACCCACCCGGCTGCCTGTGCCGAAACAGGCAATCAATGGCCGTTTAACTTTGCGGCCCGACGCGGCAGCCAGCCATATTGAAGTGCTGGTCGATACGTACGGAGTTGCCGGCCAATCTCAACTGGACGTCAGCCTCTTGCCGTCGGTCGAAATCGAATTTGTATTGGACGGCAATGACCTGGTACCTGTTCAAAGGGGCCCGCAAAGTGGACCACACCCCTACTGGGAATGGATTTTTGAACCCGGCAAAGCCTGGGATGATGTGACCGAAACGGGCCGGACCCTTGTCTCTTTGCCTTTTTCGCTGCAGGAACGCAATCAGAACTGTACACACAATGGGCTGATGAAGTTCGCTATATCACCAGACGGATCGGTCGGCCCGGTTTTATACCAGGTGGGTAGCGAGACCTGCCTGTATTTCAAGGCCAATCTGTGGGGTGAGATGGATGCAGGTTTTCAGTCGGCTGAAAACAAGTCGAATGATCACATTATCGAAGAACATCGTGCACTATTGTCTTCGAGATTGCCGGTCAAACCAATGTCTTCCTTAAGGCAGGACTACCCGGGAACTGAGGTTGATGCTTTTACCCCCCCAGGTCCGCAGGACGTCACGGTCTTCGGCCTGGTCCAGGACGGCGTGCACTACCGTGGCGGCTGCGAAACCCGATTTGGGCCTCACCCCTACTGTGACTGGCTCAACCTGCCATCGTATTCCACGGCCAAGAGCGTTTTTGGCGGACTGGCTTTCATTTTCCTCGAAAAGAATTTTCCCGGCTTCGCCGAAACAGAAGTAAGTGACCTTGTCGAGGAATGCCGCCTTGCTGATGGCAGGTGGGATGGCGTTACCCTGCGCCATCTGCTCAACATGACCAGCGGTAATTATGATGACACCGGTTTTGAAGCTGACGAAGGCGCTGCAAAGGTCGGTGAATTTTTCCTGCCCGAATCACACGCGGAAAAAATTCAATTCAGCTGCAACGCATACAAACGCAAAGCGCCCCCGGGCAAAGTTTTTGTCTATCACACTTTTGACACCTATCTGCTGGGAACGGCGATGAATGCTTTTATCCAGCGCAACGGTGATCCTTCAGGGGACATATTTGATGATGTGCTGATCGGGCAAGTACTGGCCCCGCTCGAACTCAGTCCAGTCGCCAGGACCACGCGCCGAACCTACGATAACCAGGTGCAACCTTTTACAGGCTATGGACTGACCTGGACTCCTGACGATATTGCTCGTATTGGGCATTGGCTGACCAGGGAAATCGATAACCCCACTTCACGCATGCACGGCAGTGATTTCAGCGATGCCATGTTCCAGAACCCCCATCGCATCCAGCGCCTTGCAGGAATGCGCGGGGAAGCATATAGCAACAGCTTCTGGGGGGTCGATGCGGCGCCCTGGATCGCTTGTGAAAAAGAAACATGGATTCCCTTCATGGCGGGATTTGGCGGGATCATAGTCGCCCTGATGCCAAATGGGAGCGTCTACTACTACTTTTCGGACGGCAACCGTTTCAAGTGGGCCGCCGCCGCGAGAGAGTCCAACAAAATACTGAACTACTGTGAGAATGAATGAACATTCCGGATAGATTCCCAAAAGTTTCCCCAAACAGCATCGTCGCGAGGCTTTTTCTTGCCTTCCTCGCTACCGCTGGTTTGTTTTATGTAAACATCATGCCCACAATTGTCAGCGGTTTGATTGAGGCGCTGCAATACAGCAACCAGCAAGCGGGTTACGTCGCGTCAGCAAATATGTACGGCGCCGCTTTCGGTGCCCTGCTCATTGTCATGTTTGTACGGCGGATCAAATGGAAACCGCTTGCCTTCCTTCTCCTCGTGACACTGATCTCGATCGATCTCGCATCGATATACCTTTCCAGCCCAGCTGTGCTTATTTCCGTTCGCTTTGTACATGGCTTTGTAGGCGGCATGCTCGTCGGTACTGGTTTTTCTGTGATGGCTCGAACAAAGGAACCCGACCGCTCATTCGGCATGTTGCTGGTTGTTCAATTCGGTCTCGGCGGTGTCGGCGTCATGTTCATTCCTGGACTGGTGCCGTGGTTCGGCACGGCCGTGCTGTTCCTGTCACTAATCGCGTTCAGCATTGTTACCCTGCTTATGCTGCCCTTCCTGCCCAGCTACCACGTGGATAAAGAAGAACGTGAAAAGCGTGCCGCAGCCCATAATGGCGTGAGAAAAATGCCACTGGCCCTGACCCTGGGGTCGATATTTCTTTTCCAGGCCGCAAATATGGGGCTTTATGCCTATATCATTGGGCTGGGCGAATTTTATGGCCTGGAACTGTCGTTCATAACCGGAACCCTGGGAGTCGCCGCCTGGCTTGGCTTGGCAGGCGCTGGCCTGGTGGTCGTGATCTCTGACCGTTTTGGCTACCTCAGGTCACTTGGCGCAGGAATTCTGTTGACTGTCATTGGTACATGGGGCTTCTTATACAGCGACGTCCACTGGGTCTGGGTTACCGCCAACTGCCTGATTGGAATCACCTGGGCGTACACCATTGCATACCTGCTGGGCCTGATGTCGCGTTTCGATTCGACCGGCCAGATGGCGGCACTCGGGGGATTTGCGTCGAAAATGGGCTTGGCCTCGGGCCCAGCAATCTGTGCTGTATTGTTGGGCAGTGACAACTATCCGTTGATCATTATCGTTGCGGCCATTGCACTGACGATCAGCTTCCTGGCAGTCGTCTTACCGGCCCTGGTGCAGGATCGAGGCGCTTCCTGACAATGGGGTTCGAGTAGAGGGACAGGGTGGCGCACCCTGCCCCTCTACTCGGACCCCGTATCTCGGCAGGGATACGATTTCCCCAGTACCTCAATAGCATACATAGCCGAGGGTTTATCCTTGGCGGGTTCCATGGCAACCGAATTTCTGACGAAAGCACTACGCATTTCCCGGGCAGAAATATCCGCCGGCATGCACAGGAATGAAGTCATTTCCGTCTTTCGGATGAGGCCCAGTACTCTGACAGCCTCCTCTATTCCACTCAGAAATCCCTCACAATATCTTTGCCGTTGACGCCCTGTATTGCTCATACCGCTGGCAGCGCAGAATACCTGCAGCTCTTTGGCCGTCAGTTTTTGCGGGAAGACAATATCATCAACAGCCTCCATCTCGGCTGCCGCAATCGGTGTGGAAATCACGCATAAGAGCAATAAGAAAAGTGCACGCATCGTTGTCTCCGCGAAGGATCGAGTACGCCCACAGAATAACACGAGGGATTCGTATCAGGAGAACGATGGGGTCAGCCGTCGAAGCGGTAAGCGAAGCGTTCGATCTCGGGCGCCCAGTACCGTGCGACCCTGTCACGCAGCGCCGTTGTGTAGTAGTCGGAATAGGGCCGGTGAACGCTCGCGTTTTTCCGCGGCAGTTCGACGTGGGGTATCCCGATGCGGCCACAGATGCTCTTCCAGTCCGCGTCCAGTGACTCCAGCTTGCCGACAAAATCCATCAGGTATTCACCGTCACGGCCACAGAGCTGGTTCAGCTGATAGGCATCGCGACGGGTGATCTGCATATCCACGAAACGCTCGAACGATCCCAGCTTCCTGACCTTGCGGTGGCGTCCGTGGCTCTCTGTTTTAAGGATGTACTTGTACTCGGAAACCAGGCGGTCCCAGGGGTTACGCACGATGGCAAACTTGAAATAGCGGCCAAACTGCTCAGCCGGAAACAGGCGTTGCGCCGTGCCGATTTCCGCGTGAGCGCGGAAACGGTACCGGTGGTAATCCCTCTCGATATGCGCACGGCTGGCGAAACGCGACCATGGGCTTTCAGGGCGTGGCAATACGTAAGGCTGGAGTTGTGATGACATGCTGCTGCTGGCGGTCTTACGCACCCGTACGAAGATGAAATGGTGGCTGTCCGATATCAGCATGTACGGAAAATTCTAACTCAAAAAGCGTACCCGATGATCGCGATGAAGTGGCAAACGGTTCCGGCGATCACAAACAGGTGCCAGATCGCGTGCGCGTAAGGCATACGCTCATTGCGGTAGAACAGGATTCCACCAGTGTAGAACAGGCCGCCGGCCACCAGCCAGATGATGCCTTTGGTGGGCATGTTCGCGAACAGCGGTTTGACGGCAATCAGAACGATCCAACCCATGGCGACGTAGATGGCCAGGGCAACGCCGTGATACTTCACGCCGCTGATGGACTTGAGAATGATGCCGGCCAGGGCCAGCCCCCACACCAGTCCGAACAGGGTCCAGCCCCAGGCGCCGCTGAGCACACCGAGCAATATCGGCGTGTAGGTACCCGCGATCAGCAGGTAGATGGCGTTGTGGTCGAGGATGCGAAAGACCTTTTTCGCACGCGGACCGGGGATGGCGTGATAGAGGGTCGATGTCATGTACATCAACATCATGGTGGCGGCAAAAACGCTGACGCCCACCACGGTGGCCGTGGTGCCGCGGTTGAGAGCCGCAGCAACGAGGTATGGAGTAGCAACGGCGGCAGCGACAAACCCGATACCGTGACTGACGCTGTTGGCTATTTCTTCGCCCAGCGACTGAACGCGTTCCTTTGCTGTGCCACGGCTCATGCTGTTGCTATTCTCCATCACGCCCCATACCCGATCGTATGGGAACCGCGATGATACAGGATCGAACCGGGCGCCTCCACCTCACCAGCCATTGCAGCGCTGCCAGCGGTCGATGATAAGGTCATCACCGTCCACCACGTTGTAGTGACCGTGGGCAGCCGCGGTCATGCAGGCGTGGTTGGGCAGGATGCGTAACTGGCTTCCGACCGGGAACTGGTCGAATTGAAAACCCGCCGGCAAATCGATCATGCCGTGTTCCTGGTTGGCCGCCACGACCTGCAGGCCGGGAATAAGCTTGCCGCTTTCTGCCCGCAGGACCAGCCCGTAACCGCAGTCGATGGCCTGGCTGGCCGTTCCGCGGTCCTTGGACAACGCCAACCCACCGGCATCGATGATGAGGCGGCGGTGCGAGGTTTTATGGCTGACCACCGTGGTCAGCACCGAAAGCGCGATGTCATCCAGGCTGCAAACACCCAGGCCGGCCTGGAACAGGTCAAAAAACACGTAAACACCCGCCCTGAGTTCGTTGACACCCTGCAGTGATTTCGCCGAGAGCGCGGTGGGTGTCGAGCCGACACTGACGCGTGGACACATGATTCCCTTCGAGCGCAGGGAATCGGCCGCCTGCACACAGAGACGGCGTTCCAGTTCAGCGTGTTTCTCCAATTCCTGCGTGGAATGACATTCGTAGGATTCACCCGCATGGGTCATGACACCCATCAGCGCCGTGCCTTCCGAATCCTGCAAAAACTGTCCGATTTCGATCAACAAGGGATCTCGCGGTTCCAGTCCGGCGCGGTGCCCGTCCACATCGATCTCGATCCAGGCCGGGAAACACACACCACGTTGCTTTGCACTGTCTGCAAGCTGCCGGGCGGTCGCCAGGTTGTCGAGGATGACCTGGACATGGGCGCCCTGCGCGTTCAGTTGCGCTATTTTTTCCAGTTTTGCAGGAACGATGCTGACCGCGTACATGATGTCGCGGAAACCTTCGCGCGCGAAGTATTCAGCCTCTTGCAGGGTCGAAACGGTAATGCAGGACCTGGCGGGCGCGAGCAGCGCGGCGATGGCCGCCGATTTGCAGGTTTTCACGTGCGGGCGCAGGGACACACCCAGTTCCTCTGCCCTGCCTGCCATACGCTGTATATTGCGCTCCAGCTTGCCGCCTTCGAGCACCAGGCAAGGTGTCAGCAGTTCGGAAAGTCGCTGGCCCATAAGCGCCGCTTTAGGCCAGCTCGGACAGTTCGGCGAACGCCTTGTCCATCTGGGCGGTGAGTTTGTCCAGGTCAGGCATCGCGGTACGCCCGGCCACCAGTCCGACATGCATCACGCCGGCGTAACTGTTGGCGGTAACATTCAGTGCGGTCATCGGCGGCAGGGTAGAAATCGGGTAGGCGTTGAGGCCTTCGGCGCCCCTGAAATACATGGTTTTGGGCGGCCCAGGCACATTGGAGATGACCAGGTTCTGGACCGGCGGCAGGATTCTGTCCAGCTTCAGCGTTTCCTCGAACAGCGACAGCAGGGCCACCGTCAGCGCATAAAGCTGGATGGCCGGCTTGCCAAACCCGGAGAATACCTCGCGGGCAGTAATCGAGGACGCCCGGATCTGGTGCAGCGCCCGAATCGGATCATCCGTGTCAGCAGCGAGCCGGACCTGCAGCAGGGACACCAGGTTGCCGGCTTCCTGGTCCGTCTTGGTGCGCAGGTTGACCGGCATGTAGACCACCAGCGGATCCTTCAACGGGACACCTTTTTCTTCGAAATAGCGGTTGATCGCCACGTCGCAGATGGTCAGGAGGACATCGTTGACGCTCACTTCCTGGCTCCTGGCAATCGCCTTGATGCTTTCCAGGGGAAAGGTAGTGGCGGTGAGAAAGCGGGCGGCCCCCGGTGACACGTTCAGTGGCGTCTTGGCGGCGCTGAGCGGCAAGGTGATGTCCCGGTTTTTTTCAAAAAAGCGCCGGTTAACCAGGCGGATAGCCAGGGTACTCATGTCCAGGGCCGTCCGGATGCCGCCACCCATGACAGCGATACCCTCACCGATCAGTTTTGCGTAGGTCGGCTCCTTACCCGCGAATCGGCTTATTTTTTTCTGGCCGTGCCAGATCGGCGGTGTGGATACGTCACGAGGGTCTGCGGAACCGGATTCAGAGAACCAGCGGCTCAGCGTAACGCCATCGGCCAGGGCATGGTGGATCTTGGTGTAAAAGGCGAAGCGGCGGTCCGACAACCCCTCGATCAGGTGAAATTCCCACAGCGGCCGTTCACGGTCGAGCAGGTTCGCGTGCAGGCGCGAGACCGTTTTCCATAACTGTTCATCGTCGCCAGGGAACGGCAACACCGTGTGGCGGACATGGTAGTCCATGTCGATCAGTGGATCGTCTACCAGCTCCGGTTGCAGTGGAATCCTGTAATTCAGCTTCTGGTCGAAGGGAAACCCCGCTGGCTGGCCCTTGAGATCGGCCAGCAGGCGTCGCAGCCACGCAGAACCCTTGCCTTTCGGCAATTGCCAGACCTGCAGGACAGCCACGTGCTTGGGGCTGCTGGGCGATTCCGTCAGCAGGAAACCGTTGTCGGTCAGTGAGATGGTAGCCATGGGATCTGTCCACTTCTGTTCTTTCCCTATTCTAGCGCAACGGGAGCAAACCCTTGATGGTTCTTAAAAGAACTTCTGCTGCAAGTCCCTGATCTGTTCGTCGCTGATGAGCGACAGTTCACCCATTGGCCGGCTCATGAGCAAAGAACGGGCCGTAAACTCGGCCACCTCGAGCCGGTCGAACGTTTCCAGCGGCTGATCGCCGCTGACAAAGACAGCGTCGTTGGCAACCAGCACGACCGGGTGATCGGGTCCGAACAGGCGGGCAAATCCCCCGGTATCACCGTAGGGCATCCCGAATTCGACCAGCGGCATGTCCCGAAGGAACAACCAGCTTTCAGGAATCGTGCGCACGTCCGGTTTGATGCCTGCAACCGCGAAAGCCGCCAGGTTCGGCGGCCTGGCCGAAATGACGGTATTCACACCGGGGTTGGCGCGGAAGATCTCACGGTAGACAAGCGCTGTCCTGCTGGGTTGCTTGCCCGACTCACTGCACCCTCCCCGAATCCGCACGAGTTCGCCCGGCCCGACATTCCGGCACATCATATCCCGCGGTGTGACCAGGAAATCATCATCTTCCAGCCGCGTGGAGAAACTGCCAAAGGAGGAAAGCAGCATGCCTTGCACACAGGCCCGGTGGACCAGGCCCGATACGAGCGCTCGCAGATCAGCCTCTTGTTTGTTATACGGCATCTGGCCGGATTCAGGCAGGTCGCCTGGAATCTGCGACCCATAACAGCGGACCTGTTCGTCAGACAGGCTCTGGGGGCCACCCAGGGAACTGGCTTTGACCACGGTTTTTGCCACCGATTCAAACACCTGGAAACGGGTAATGGCATCATCGAGGTCATGGCCTCCCACAACCGTGCCGTGGTTTTCCATGATCACTGCCTGGTGGCCCTTGCTGAACTCGGCGGAGATGTTTACACCGAGCGCTTCGCTGCCGGTCATCGCGTACGGCGCATAACCCACACCGGAGCAAATCCGGCTGGCCCGTGGGATCACCTGCATCGAAGGCATGGATTTGACAATGCTGCAGGCCACCAGGGCAGCCGGGTGTGCATGAACGATCGCGTTGAGTTGCGGGCAGCGGTCATAGATGGCCCGGTGAAAAGGATACTCGGAGGAAGGTTCGTGCCTGCCGGTAGCGGTGCCGTCCGGTGACATGAACACGATATCACCCGCACTCAGAGAGCCCTTGTCAACGGCCCCGGGCGTAATCCAGACGTTGTCCCTGGCATCCCGCACGGAAATATTGCCACCCGAAGTCGTGGTGAGACCCGCCCGGTAAATCCGGACCATGGCCTCCGCAACACGGCTGGCCCGGTTATGATTCCGGGATTCACTCACGGCTCAGAGCTTCAGCTTGATCATCAGCTTGTAAACGGTGTTCCAGGCCTTGCCGTAAGGCGGGTAGAGCAGCGAGGTAGCCGGGCGCGCCGCCTGTCTGAAAATCGGCCGCAGCTTGGACAGTTCTTCAAAACCTTCGCGTGCGTGGTAGTGACCCATCCCGCTGTGGCCAACGCCGCCAAAAGGCATGTCATGCTGTGCCGCGTGCAGCACGCAGTCGTTCAGGCAGACACCGCCGGAGATCGTGTTCTTGATCACCCGGTCCTGCAGGTCCTTGTCCTTGGTGAACAAGTACAGGGCGAGAGGACGCTCGCGGGCATTGATAAAATGCAGGACTTCGCCGATGTCCTTGTAGGTCATCACCGGCAGCAGGGGACCAAATATTTCTTCCTGCATCAGGACCATGTCGGGCGTCGCACCGGTGACCAGCATCGGTGCGATCTTGCGAATCGAGGGATCCGATTCCTGGCCGGGTAGCAGGTTGACCGCGCTGGCACCTTTCCCTCTCGCGTCGTCCAGCCAGTCGAGCAGCCGTGCAAAGGATTTTTCATCGGCAATGGAGGTGTAAGCCGGGTCCGCCAGGCCGGAAAAACGTTGCGCGACAATGTCACGGCAATGGCCGCTGAACTCGGCCATCTTTCCGTCCGGTATAAACAGGTAGTCAGGCCCGACACAGGTCTGGCCTGCATTGACGAACTTGCCAAATACGATACGCTCGGCGGCAGTCCTCAGATCAAAATCGTCGCAGATGATGGTCGGCGACTTTCCGCCCAGTTCCAGCGTGACCGGCGTCAGGTTCTCAGCCGCCGTCTTCATCACGGTTTTTCCGCTTTCGGGCGAACCGGTAAACACCAGGTGATCCCACGGCAACGGCGTAAACTCAGAGGCGCGTACCCCCGGCAGCACGGCCAGGGTTTCCTCGTCGAATTTTTCGGCCACCAGCCGCGCAAACAGCAAGCACAGGTTCTGCGAATTGGAGGCCATTTTTACCATGCAGCGATTCCCTGCCGCCAGTGCGCTGGCCAACGGGCTCACGACCAGGAACAGTGGATAGTTCCACGGCGCGATGATGCCCACGACCCCCTTGGGTTGCGGCAATACGCGGTTCGAGGCCGGCTGGAACCAGATCGAGGTTTTACGGCGCTGCGGCTTCATCCACTTGCGCAGGTTCTTGCGGCAATAGCGCAGGCTGTCCAGCGGCATGAACACGTCCACCAGTTTCGATTCGTGGATGGACCGGTTGCCAAAGTCCAGTGAGATCGCTTCGGCGATCTCGTCCTGGTTGTCGGTCAGGATGGCCTCGAGTTTTTTCAGGTTCCCGATACGGGTTGCATGGTCCGGGTAGGGATCGGCCAGGCAAGCCGCTTTCTGTTTCCCGAAAACCCTTGCCGCTTCGCTGCCTTGCTGCGGAATATTGTCCTGGACATGTTCAACTGGCTGGCTCATGGTATCGCTCGCTCGCTGATCCATTCATCTTCTAGTGTACGACTTTTTAAAGCGGGTTTAATCATCGGCGCCGTTTTCCTTTTTCAGCCTGGATGCATGGTCGATTTCGTAAGGCGGCAGTTCCTTGCCGTCTTCCTTGAGGAAATGGTTCATCCAGCGTTCCAGGCGCAGCGCGTAATCGTATTGGGCCGCCGTGTGGCTGTTCCCGTGTTCTTCACCCGGGTAATAAACCAGCCGAACGGGTGTATCGGTACGCACCTTGACGTTGCGGTACATCTCCAGCGACTGCGCCGGGTGCACGCGGGGGTCCTGGTCGCCGTGCATGATCAGCAACGGGGTTTTTACCTTGCCGGCGTGGTAGATCGGGCTGCGTTCCAACATCCACATCCAGTCTTCCCAGGGCCAGGCGCGGGCATGAACGTTGTACATTTCTTTCGGGATATTGGTGGTGCCAAACTTCGAGATCTGGTCGGAGATGCCAACGAAGGCCACCGCGGCGGCAAAGTGTTCGGTCAGTGCGCTGGCCGCCCACATCGAGGCGTAACCACCGTAGGAACCGCCGGTGATGCCGGTGCGGTCCTTGTCGGCCAGGCCGGCTTCTACCAGGTGCATCTTGGCATCCACGATGTCATCAAACTCGGATTCGGCGTAAGCGTGCTGGCCATGCTTGGAAAACTCCACGCCGCGCCCGGTGCTGCCACGGTAGTTGGGGTAGGCCAGCAGGTAACCTTGCGCCGCGAAGGATTGCGCAGGCCGGCTGTAGCTGCTGTTCCAGCCATTGGAATAATGCGCCTCGGGCCCACCGTGGATGATCATCACCAGGGGAGAACCGCCGCGGGTTTTCTCAAACGGGTGTACGACCAGCATGTCCAGTTCCATGCCGTCCCGCGCGGTATAGCGGATAACTTCCTGGCGGGCCAGGCGGCGCGCTTCCAAAACCGGGTTGGAATGGGTCAGCCGGACCGGGGCCGCGCCCTGCGGCAGGAGATAGACCTCGGCGGGATGTTCCGGCGTATCCACGATAGCCGCTGCGGCCTGCTGGCCGGGGTGGGCATCGAAACTGCGAATGATCGGACCCGAGTCCGGGGCGTCGCCGGCCGGGCGAACCTGGCCCAGGGCAACACGGCCCGTTTCGGTCCAGACACCACGCCCCCCCAGCCAGGTGATGCTGTCCATGTCGTTCCAGTAGAAATCCTGGATATGGCCCGGGTAAGCAGGCAATAGCTCGATCCGCTCACCACCGCTCGAAGAGGCTGCGTACAGCCGGCCTTCGGAAGGATCATGAATATCTTCACCACCGATCCAGGCAATCTGTTTGCCATCCGGCGACCAGGCGAAGTCGCCCAGTTTGCCAACCAGGCCCATCTGGTTGCGGATTTCTGCATCTTGCGTGGATACGACAAAAATATCGCGGGACATGTATTCGTCATCGATCATGGGCGTTGGCGCCAGCGCGACCGCGTAGTGTTGGCCATCCGGCGCCCAGGCCAGTTTCGAGGCGGAGCCGGTCAGATCCTGCGCAACGGCTTCACCAGTCGCCAGGTCCAGCAACCACACGTGTATGAAGGGGTCAGATTCTTCATAAACCAGGGCCTTGAACCCCTTTTCCTTCAATGTTTTCTCTTCCTTCGGCTTTGGCATCGCTGCCGTGAAAGCGATGGTCTTGCCGTCCGGCGCGGGAAAAAGGGACTTGATGTTGGATTTCGCCTTGTAAATCACCTCGGCCTCGCCGCCATGCAGCGGGACCCGGTAGAGGTCGGAATGAGTCTTCGACATGTCGCGCTTGCCGGTAAAAAACAGTTCATTGCCGTCAACCGACCAGGCCATTTGCGAAACACTGACCTGCCCGGAAAAATAGGGCCGCGAAACGCCGTCCATATTGACCACGTGCAGCTGTTTCCAGGCCGAACCATCCTTGTCTTCATACAGTGTGCGCGGTACGGCCAAGACGTAGGCGATTGCATCCCCGTTTGGACTCATCAGGGCACCGGATGCTGACTTCAACCCAACGGTTTCTTCCAGCGACAGCGCGGGCAACTCTTCCGCGGCCAGGCTCAGAGCAGGTTGACAGAGGACAAATAGAAGGGCTAACAGGAAAACACGCCGTTTTTGCGGGCGGGGATCAATCATGGGTCACTCCGGAAGGCTCGCTTTAAAAGGAGAATTCTAACCGTTCCGGCTCCCGAATTGCCCTGTTTTTTGCTCAGTCCATGCGCTGAATGGAAATCACCGCCGTCGCGATCTGCAGCGAATCGTACAGGGCATGCGCCACGATCAGGGGCCGGGTGCGGCCGGTCACCATAAAGAACCAGCCCATCAGCACCGATTTGATGGTGATGGAGATGATGGCCGCCGGCCCCTGGTAGCCGTGCGCCACGCCAATCAGAACGGAAACCGCCAGCAGGACACCCCATTTCCCCAGGGTGCCGGGACAAACAGCCCAGAACCGGCGCAGCACGACCACCCGCCACAGTTCCTCGAATCCTGCGATACCGATCCATACAACCGGCCCCAGCCAGAGCGCCAACAGCAAGGGTTCACTCGCCACGCTGAAGATCAGCTTCATGATCTCTTCGCTGGGCGGCCTGGGCTCGAACAGCCCACGGAGGATGGGGTCCGTCAGGTATTTGAGCAACAGGAAAGCGAATCCGAGCACGACACCGGTCGCCGCGTCCCGCCAAAACCCGGTGATCCGGAATCCGAGGGACTGGAGGCTGTCCCGGCACATCACGAGGTGCAGGAACAGCAACCAGAAAATCATCGCACCACCCGCCAGCAACGGTCCCAGAAAAAACTCCGCCAGTCCGGGGGCGCCGTCACGGATCACATACATCCAGGCGGTCAGTGCCACCATCGGTATGATTGCCGCCATTCCAGCCGTGACCTGGACCAGCGGGCCGGCTTGCGTGAACTTGTCGTCAGTCAAGGCACCACTCCTTTGCGGTTGTTCCATGAAAGGAGTCTCGACCTGTGGACCGCTGAAAACCATCCGAAAATGGGTGGGAAGTGCACAATCCCAACCTTGGTTGGGGTGTGGCTACAGGACCCTCTGGGCTATGATGACGGCATGCCGGATCCGCTGACTTCATTGCTGCTCGTCCTGGCCCTGGCGGCCGGCCTGGGCTCGGCAATTATCGTCGCCCAGCAGGTGCAAACCGGGCAGGCTGAATTCTATCGTTACTTCCTGACCCATATCCTCCTGTTCAACCTGCTGATCCTGGCCGGGCTGGTATGGCGCTTTGTTCAGCCACAGGAAGCGTTGTCCCCTGCCCTGGTTCCCCTGGTGCTTGCACTGATGGCCGCGCTGAAGTTGGGCTGGCTCTATTCGTTTTTCATCACCGCGCGATTATTGACCAGGCCCGTGCTTGCCGAACGGTTCAAGAGAACGCTTTTCCGCACCGGCCTGCTGGTTCTGATCACCTACGTGCTACTAGGCGGGCTGGCCTGGTTCAATTCGCTGAAACCCCTGCTCGAGGCAACGCTGATCACCCTGGAAGCCCTGGTGATCGGCGGTGCGGCATGGGCCGCTGGCAGGGTGACCGTTGCAGTGCGCCGGGTTCCGGCGGGACGCAGGAAAAATTCCCTGGCCGTCTTTGGTGGTTTCCACCTCGCCTTGCTGCTTATCGTACTGGCCGTCCTGGTGCTTGGCTGGGTCCGGCCCGGCCCGCAGGACTTGGCCCAGACCCTGGTAAACAGCGCCTTCCTGCTGCTTTTTAACCTGTTCCCGCCATTCTGGATCCGGCTGTTCCGGCCGGCGCCCGCTGAAACGGATTCCGCCAAGTTTGAAAGCCTGGGCATCACCCCTCGTGAAAAGCAGATAGTGCAATTGGTCCAGGCCGGTAAAACCAACCAGGAGATTGCCGACGAACTGTTTATCTCGGTGGCAACCGTCAAAGACCACAACAACAACCTGTTTCGCAAATGCGGCGTGCGCAACCGGGTCGAACTGGCCAACCTGTTCCGGTAAAAAACGGCTTGGCGACCGGGTGAGGTCATTCTGACAAGCCGTCAGAAACAGGGCATGCCAGCAGGGCCCGAACCTCAGAACGTGTCGGTCTCGAAGTAAAAAAACCCTGCCCCGGCGGCAATTTGGGTTTCATCCACGGCTTCTTCTTCGAATGACTCCAGGATGGTTCGAATTTCATTGTCGACCTGGGCCAGATGGTCAGCAACCCTGGTCTCCAGCTGCTTCCGGTTTTCGGGGCTCAGGCGGTGGGTCCAACTACCGCGCTGGAAAAACCGGTACTCCGCTTCTTCGGCATTCAGGTTACTGTTTACCGTGCCCAGGAGGTGACCCACGGCATCCAGGCCCAGCTTGATATCACCGATTTTCTGGCGCAATTCGAGCGGCGCGAATTTCTTCAACTTCAGTTCGACCGTACCGTCCGGGTGCAGATCGACCAGGTTATTTCGTTGCATGCGTTCAGCCATTGACTGCACCGTAACGCCGCGTGTCCGGACCGCTTCCCTGACCAGGATTTCAAAACTGCCCTCCTCACCCCAGAGATCGATGGTCCGCGGGGTACCGGTTTCCAGGTCCGTGAACCGGGGGTTGGACGTCCACAATTCGATCACGCAACTTTCTGGCGTAACCTCTTCAAGAAACTGCCGGGCCTGGTGCAGCGGGCGCCGGTACGTGTCGCTGTTTCTTACCTGGGTCAGTTTGCGCGTATCGGCGCCCGTCAACACGGCCAGGGCCGTCAGCGACACCTCCTTTCCCGGCCTTTCCTTCTGCAGGTAGTTTTCGGCCTCTTCGACAAATATCGACTGCACCAGCTGTTGCAGTCGAACCAGCGAGATCTTTCCGATCAGGATTTTCAGGAAATTCCTGACGACAAATTCGATCGATTTGGTCAGGACGGCAACTTCCTGCGGTGAATTTTGATTGGCGGCGCTCATGCAAACTCCGTTTTAAATAGTGATATGCCGGCAGCGAAAACAGGGATATGATTCCCGCTCTCGCAGTGATACATATTTCTGTACGATACTGTGGACCACCCTGGCTGCCAAGCATGTATTGCAATAGTTTATGAGAAACAGGCCGATTAGAACAGACAGAACCGAATGAACCGCCCCGGCTACATTCTAAAGGCCAGCTGTCCCGATACGACGGGCATTGTCGCCGCCGTGACCGGCTTTCTGGCGCAGCGGGAAGCCCTGATCATGGAGTTGACTCATTTCGTGGACGAGGCGGCCCAGAAGTCTTTTATCCGCGTCGAATTTGAAGACGATGCCGCGTCCGCCGAAGACCGGGATGCCCTGTCCGCCGGCTTCAATCAATCCGTCGCCCGGCCCTATACGATGGATTTTGACTTTCATCCAAGCAGCCGCAGGATGCGCACCCTTATCGCCGTTTCCCGGCAGAGCCACTGCATCAATACCCTGCTGCACCGTTGGCGGGACGGGCACCTGCCCATCGACATCACCGGCATTGTTTCGAACCACGATGACCAACGCGCGCTGGCGGAATGGTATGAACTCCCCTATTACCACTTCCCGATCGGACCGGACAGCAAGGAACAACAGGAAGCGAAGATCCTGGGTCTGTTTGCAGAGACCGGTTCGGAACTACTGGTGCTGGCGCGCTACATGCAGATACTGACACCCCGGGCCTGTGACGAATTGTCCGGTCGCGCCATCAACATCCACCATTCATTCCTGCCCGGCTTCAAAGGCGCCCGGCCCTACCACCAGGCTTTTGAACACGGCGTTAAACTGATCGGCGCGACCGCCCACTACGTCACCACCAACCTGGACGAAGGGCCGATCATCGAGCAGGACGTGGTTCGCGTAAACCATTCCAAGAAACCGGCAGAACTGGAACAGCTCGGCCAGGACGTGGAGAGTACGGTCCTGGGCCGCGCGGTACGCTGGCACGCACAACACCGCGTGTTCGCAAGCGGCAGCCGCACGATTGTCCTGATGCACTAGTTCAGAGACGGGCCCTCTCGGCCACAGCTTCCATGTGCCTCGATATGGAATCATTGTCGAGAAAAGACGCTTCGAAGCTGTTTTGCACAAGCGCAATAATCTCCTCAGCAGTCAGACCCATCGCATCGACCAGTGCGTTGAAATTGTCGTTCATATAGCCGCCGAAATAGGCCGGGTCATCGGAGTTGACGGTGGCTTTGAGGCCGGCGGCCAGCATGCGGCGGATCGGGTGTTCGGCCATGTTTTTAACCACGGCCAGGCGCAGGTTTGACTGCGGGCACACGGTCAGCGGCATTTTCTCACGTGCCAGGCGTTTGACCAGCGCTGAGTCTTCCAGCGAGCGGTTGCCGTGGTCGATACGGTCTACGCGCAGTCCATCCAGCGCCTGGTACACGAATTCCGGCGGACCTTCCTCGCCGGCGTGGGCCACGCGTTTCAGACCCAGTTCACCCGCGCGTTTGAAAACGGCGAGGAACTTGTCCGGCGGGTGGCCGACCTCGGAGGAGTCCAGGCCGACGCCTTCAATGCGATCGAGGAAAGGCATGGCCTGATCCAGCGTGGCAAAAGCCGCGTCTTCATCCAGGTGGCGCAGGAAACACATGACCACACGACTGCTTATGCCCAGTTCAAGCCTGCCCCGCTCCAGCGCGGACCAGATGCCTTCAAACACGGTTTCGAATGATACGCCGCGCTCCGTGTGTCCCTGGGGATCGAAAAAGATCTCGGTGTGCACGACGTTGTCGTCCCGGCAGCGCTCCAGGTAGGCCCAGGTCAGGTCATGGAAATCCTGTTGCGTCAGCAGCACCGACATGCCCTGGTAATACAGGTCGAGAAAATCCTGCAGGCAGTTGAATTCATAGGCCGAACGAATCGCCTTTACGTCGGCATAAGGCAGTTCGACGCCATTGCGCTGCGCCAGCTCAAACATCATTTCCGGCTCCAGGCTGCCCTCGATATGGATATGCAGTTCGGCCTTTGGCAGGATGCGGATCAGTTCTTTCTCATTCATTGCTTTTCACCCTGGATACTCATCAATACGCGTTCCGGCGTCGCCGGTGCGTCCAGTTGCGGCAGCTCCTGTCCCGGCACCGCATTCGCGATGGCCTGGCAGATGGCGCTGTGTACCGAGATCGCCAGCATCAGGGGCGGCTCGCCCACCGCCTTGGAGCGGTAGATGCTCGGTTCACGGTTACAGCCCTTTTCCCAGATTTCCACCTTGAACACCTCCGGCAGATCACCGCTGGTCGGGATCTTGTAGGTCGAGGGCGAATGCGTGCGCAGGGCGCCGCTTTCATCCCACCACAGTTCCTCGGACGTCAGCCAGCCGGCGCCCTGGACAAAGCCGCCCTCGATCTGCCCGAGGTCGATAGCGGGATTCAGCGAGCGCCCGGTATCGTGCAGGATGTCCACGCGCCGCATGCGGTGTTCACCAGTCAGCGTGTCGACCTCGACTTCGGTCACCGCGGCGCCGTAAACGAAGTAGTAAAACGGCCGGCCCGAGGCCGTTTCCCAGTCGAAATGAATCTTCGGTGTGCGGTAGTAACCCGTCGAGGACAGTGAAATCCGCGCCAGGTAAGCTTCCATGACCAGTTCCGGGAAGGTCTTTTCAATTTCACCGACCAGCACCCTGCCCTGCCCGAACTGCACGGATTCCGTGTTCACCCCGTGCTTTTCAGCCGCAAATTCAACCAGCCGCCGCTTGATCCGTTCGACCGCGTCGAGCGCCGCCATGGCGTTCATGTCGCTGCCCGAAGACGCCGCGGTCGGCGAGGTATTGGGTACTTTGCCGGTATGCGTGGCGGTAATCTTGACCCGGTCAATGGCAACGCCAAACGCATCGGCCACGACCTGGGCGACCTTGGTAAACAGGCCCTGGCCCATTTCCGTTCCGCCGTGGTTCAGGTGGATGCTGCCGTCCTTGTACACGTGCACGATGGCGCCGGCCTGGTTCAGGAAGTCGGTCGTAAAGGAGATGCCGAACTTGACCGGGGTCAGCGCAATGCCGCGCTTGATGACCTGGCTGCCGCGATTGAAGGACCCGATAGCGTCACGACGGCCCTGGTAGTCTGAGCGCCTGACCAACTCGTCCATCAGCTCCGGCAGCACGTTGTCCTCGATGGTCATCCCGTAGGGTGTCACGTTGCGCTCGCTCGTTCCGTACAGGTTGACCCGGCGGACGTCCAGCGGATCTTTACCCAGGCGGGCAGCAATGGCGTCGATCACGCGCTCGATGGCCATCATGCCCTGCGGCCCACCGAACCCGCGCAAGGCAGTGTTCGATACCGTGTGGGTGCGGCAGCGCCAGGACCGGAGATGCACATTAGGCAGGTAATAGCCGTTGTCGGCATGGAACATCGCGCGGTCGCAGATCGGGGCGGACAGGTCAGCCGCGATACCGCAACGCGCCGCCAGGTCCATGGCGACACCCTCGATCCGGCCATCGTCATCGAAGCCCACCTCGTAGCGGATCCGGAAGTCGTGCCGCTTGCCGGTACTGATCATGTCCTCGTCGCGGTCGAGACGGATTTTTGCCGGCCGGCCGGTCCGGTCGGCCACCAGCGCGGCGATAACCGCCCACTGCGCCGCCTGCGTTTCCTTGCCGCCAAAAGCGCCGCCCATGCGCCGCACTTCCACCGTCACGGCGTTGTTGGCGCGGCCCAGCGCCTGGGCCGTCAAGTGCTGGACCTCGGCCGGGTTCTGGCTGGACGCGTGGATCAACATATCACCGTCTTCCAGCGGAATCGCCAGCGCGGCGTGGCCTTCGAGGTAGAAGTGTTCCTGGCCGCCGGTCCTGATCTCGCCGGAGAGCCGGTGCGTGGCCGCGGCGATGGCCGCGGGTGCGTCGCCACGGCCCATTTCCCGCGGTTCAGCCACCCAGCTCTGTTGTTCCAGCGCAGTCTCGATATCCAGGATCGCGGGCAGTTCCTCGACATCGACCACGGCCAGCCGGGCCGCACGGCGCGCGCTTTCGCGGTCCTCGGCAGCAACCGCAAACAACACCTGGCCATGACACTGGATTTCGCTGCTGCAGAGGATTTCCTCGTCCCGCGTATGCATCGGGCTGAGGTCGTTGAAGCCGGGGATATCCTCCGCGGTCAGCACCGCGAACACGCCGGGAGCGGCTTGCACCTGAGACAGGTCCATGCTTCGGATCCGGCCGTGCGCCACCTCGCTGGTGCCGAAATACACGTGCAGGAGACCGGCCGGCTCGCGGATGTCGTCCACGTAGATGGCTTTTCCGGTCACGTGTTTGACCGCGCTGTCGTGCGCGATGGCGCTGTGAACGCAGGATCTGCCGGCTTGCTGTACCGGTTCCGTTGGTGGCGGCGCAGGCATTTTGCGTCCACCCGGACCACCGCCGTCGAGGCTACAAGCTGGCCCGCCGGCCGTTTCCAGCCAGAAACGCCGCAACAGGTTTCGCGCCGCCCGCATCCGGTAGCCGGCGCTGGCGCGCCAGTCGCTGATCGGCTCGAAGTCCCTTTCCAACACCTCGGCCGCGCGCTCGGCGGCGTCTGCGTCCCATTCCAGGCCGAGCAGCGATTGTTCAGTGCCGACGGCGCGTTTCGGCACCCCCGCCATACCGCCATAACAGATCCTGGCATCGCGAACGACGCCGCCGTCCAATTCCAGCAGAAACGCGGCGCACACGGCGGAAATGTCCTGTTCGAAACGCTTGGACAGCTTGTAGACCCGGAATAGCTGGCCCGGCGCAGGCAAGGGAAGCAGGATCTTTTCCAGGCACTCGCCGGTCTGCAGGTCCTGCCGGCCGTATTCGATATAGAAGTCCTCGATACCGATGGTCCGGCTGCCCTGTTGGCTGCGCAATACCAGCCTGGCGCCCAGCACAAACAGCGGCGGCGCCATGTCGCCGATCGGCGAGCCGTTGGCGATATTGCCGCCAATGGTGCCTGCGTTGCGTACCTGCAAGGCGCCTATGCGGCCGAGCAGGGGGCGCAGTTCCGGGTAATGCCCGGCCAGGCTGTCCATGGCGTCCGAGTAGGTCACGGCGGCGCCAATCTCGAGCAGCCCGCCAGCCCAGTCCACGCGGATGCCCTGCAGTTCAGCCACCCGGCCGACATGGACCAGGGTATCGATCTGTCGTTGCTGCTTGGTGATCCACAGGCCAACGTCGGTGGCGCCCGCAAACATCACGGCACCCGGTTTTTCGGACAACAACGTGCACAGTTCTTCGACCTTCAGGGGTGCGTGGTACTGCCGGCCGTCGTGTGCAAGGTGCAGGCAGCGGTCCGGCCGGATTTCGGTCAACAGGGTGGAAACCCTGGCCTCGTCAGCCTTGAAACGGTCTTGCCTCGGCCCGGCCAGGGCATCGGCGGCTGCATTCAGGATCGGTGCGTAACCGGTGCAGCGGCAAAGATTGCCAGCCAGGGACTCTTCTATCCGGAGGCGATCCGCGGCGGAGCCATCAAAGGACCCGGGCTGGTGGTACAAGGCAAACAGGCTCATCACGAAACCCGGCGTACAGAAACCACATTGCGAGCCGTGCCGGTCGACCAGGGCCTGCTGAACGGGATGCAGGCTGCCGTCGGCGCCCGCCAGGTCCTCGACCGTGATCAGCTGGCGTCCGTCCAGCGTCGCCAGCAACTGGATGCAGGCATTGACGGCGCGGTAGGAAATACCGGCGTTTATGCCATCGAGTTCGCCCAGGACCACCGTGCAGGCGCCGCAATCACCTTCGGCACAACCTTCCTTGGTGCCGGTGCGCGAGGCCCGGAGACGCAGCCAGTCCAACACGGTGAGTTGCGGATCGAAGTTGCTGACTTCCTCGACGCGCCCGCCAAAAACAAAACGTATCGATCCGGATTCACTCATCATTCCCTCCCTTGCATCACCTGCCGCACGCCCTCCAGTGTCGGCTCTATGACTTTAGGCGCACCAGCGGCGCGCGCGGTGTTCACTGCATCCTTCAGCCCGCTGCCGGTGACCAGGCAGACGATGCGTTCCTCTCCATCGACCCGTCCGTCCGCCGCCATCTGCTTCAGCGCGGCCCAGGGTGCGGCAGCCGCTGGCTCGGGAAACACCCCGGTCCTGCGCGCCATCTCCATCACCGCGTCCAGTATCTGCCGGTCGCTGACGGTAATGGCTTCGCCACCCGATTCCAGCACCGCGCGGACCGCAGCGAGGCCATCGCGCGGCCGGTCAACGGAGATGGAATCGGCCAGCGTGGACGCATTCACTGCTTCGATCTCAACCTGCGACCAGTCTTCGATGTTTTCTTTACCCGCCCGCAAACGCCTCACGGTTTCGCAAACCGCCGCGCTCTCTGTGGACTGTGCGCAGTCGATTTTCGGCAAGCGATCGGTCAACCCGGCTGCCTTGAGGTCTTTCCAGCCTTTCCATACCGCGCTGATGATATTGCCGTCACCGGTAGGAACCACCATGCGGTCGGGAACCTCGCAGCCGAGATTTTCCCAGGTTTCGAAAGAACAGGTTTTTTTGCCCTCGCGTGTAAAAGCGTTGTGACCGGTGCTGCGGTTGAACCAGCCGAACTCCTGGCAAGCCGCCAGGCACAGGTCGTAGGCATCGTCGTAGCTGCCGCGTACCGCGAGCACCTGCGCGCCGTAGGAAAGCATCTGCGTGAGCTTGGCCGCGGGCGCCCGCTCGGGCACGAACACCACGGCCCGCAGGCCCAGCGCAGCGCCCAGGCAGGCCAGGGAAGAGCCGGCGTTGCCGGTACTGGCGGTCGCGACCACGGACGCCCCGGTATCGATCGCCCGGCACAGCGCAACCGCTCCGGCGCGATCCTTGAACGAGGCGCTGGGGTTGGCGCTGTCGTCCTTGATGTACAGGTGACGAAGCCCCGCAGCCTGTCCCAGGCGGGCCACTTTGTAGAGCGGCGTACCGCCGACGCGCAGGGGAAACCCGGGTTCGGGTTCGCGCACGGGCAAAAGCGCCCGGTAGCGGAATATGCCGTTTGCCGAAGGATCGAAACCGTCCTCGAGATCCCGTGTGACAGCGCTGTAATCGTAGCGGATATCCAGGTTACCGCCGCATTCGGGGCAAAGGAAACCGCCGAAGTCCGCCGGCAGCACCGCGGCGCAGGCGAAACAGCGGTATCCCTTCATGTGCACAGTGTCCGGCATGGCGGCTTCGGTCTCCTTACATCGTGAGCGCCATCAGGGCCTTGGCGGTATGCATGCGGTTCTCGGCTTCCGGGTAAACGCGCGACCGGGGCCCGTCTATGACCGCGTCGGTGACCTCGCTGCCGCGGTCCGCGGGCAGACAGTGCATATAGATCGCGCTGTCTTTCGCCCGCGCCATCATCGCCTCGTCACAGATCCAGCCGCGGTATTGCTGTGCCACCTTCATCGCCTGCTCCGGCTGCCCGAACAGTGATTCCACGCCCCAGCTCTTGGGGTATACGATGTCGGCATCGTCAAAAGCTTCTTCCATGCTGTCCACCACCTCGAAGCGTCCACCCGAGCGTGCCGTGTTTTCACGCGCGATGCGCATCGGCTCGTCCATCAGCGTGTATTCCGGCGGGTGAGCCAGTGTCACGTTCATGCCGTAGCGGGTCATCAGCATCACCAGGCCCTGCGGCACCGACATCGGCTTCACGTAACTCGGTGCGTAGGCCCAGGAGACGGCGATTTTCAGCTCTGACAGGTCTTTCCCGAATTCTTCGCGAATCGTCATCAGGTCGGCCAGGGTCTGGCAGGGGTGGTCGACGTCGCACTGCATATTGATCACCGGAACATCGGCCCACTTCGCGACCTCGCGCATATAGGCTTGTCCTTCTCCCGGCACCAGGTCATGACGGATGGCGATGCCGTGCCCGTAGCTGGAAAGAATAATGCCCATATCCTTCGGGCTTTCGCCATGCGCGATCTGCGAGGTATCGGCGTCGATGAAATGGGCATGGCCGCCGAGTTGCGTGATACCGGCCTCGAATGAGTTGCGGGTGCGGGTCGATTTATCGAGGAAAATCAGGAAGATGGTCCTGTGCGGCAGGTGCAGCGTCGTAATGCCGCTTTTGAACTCCCGTTTCAACGTTTCCGCCGTCTGCAGAACGGTCTCGATTTCTGAGTCGGACCAGTCCTGGGTCATCAGCCAGTCGCGGCCTTTCAGCGCATCGGTCGGCAAGGGGCTTGCTTTGCTCATGGTTTTTCACTCTCGGATAATTCGTGCACGAAGGCGGCGTAGAAGGCGGCGGCGCGGACCAGGTGTTCCACTTCGGTCTGCTCGTTTGCCGCGTGCGCAAAATGTTCGTGGCCGGGACCGAAGCCGATGCTCGGGATGCCG
>JAZBOH010000227.1:0-2800 GCA_036351055.1 Lysobacterales bacterium | reverse complement strand
GGACGATCAACCGCGCCAGACTGTCGGCCGACACGGTCTATGCGGAACTGGCCGATCCGGGAAGCCGTCGGGCGCGGATTTATAGCTCATATGCGGACATGCTCCGCGTTCGGTCTCGGCAGTCCGCTTTTGATCCTGCCGCGGCGATGCATGTACTTCAGATTGACGACCGCGTTTTCGCGGTAAAACGTTTCTGTCCGCAACAGGCCCTGTATGCCCTGACCAACTTTTCCACCGACTCCCTGACGGTTTGCCTGCCGGATGTGGATGCACAATTAATGCTTACCGATCTTCTCGGCGGAAGACGGTTCAAAGCTGGCGCGATCTCTATCGCCGCCTATGAAACCGTGTGGTTGACACCAAAAAAGTTGGACATCATGTTGTCCAGCTGTCGCCGCAGCATGGTGTAGGAGTAATGACGAGCAGCCACGGCGTAGTTGTGGGCCGCCATCCGTTCCCGAAGCGCTGTATTTTCAAGCACCTCACGAACTTTTTGGATATTTTTCTTGGTCAAATACCCGTCCATGACGATCAGGTCGAAGTTTTTGGGTTCGATATCCCGTACGAAGATGGCGTAGCGGTTAATTAGGAGGGGTTTTTTGAAATAAACCGCCTCCAGAAAAGCGTTGCCGAAACCTTCATAGAGGCTGGGGTAGGTGATGAAATCAGCGTGAGCATAAAGATCCCAGAGAGAAGGTAGGTCAGGTGCATCCGGAACGCTGGTCCTAATAAAACGCAGGTCCACTCCCCGCTCGTGGGCATGATCCTTGAGCCATTCGGCGTATTCGACGCCCTCGTCTCCGGCTTCATGGGATATCAAGAGCTTGAAACGGGGATCCCGGAGTTCATGAACGAGGTCGATGGCATGCTCGATCCCCTTGCGCTGAACGATTCGTGTGGGTTGGAGGATTAAAAAGTCTTCCGGGACCAAGCCGATTCGCCGCCGGAATGCATGGGTATCCTTTTCGTCTGTCTGCGGTGGATTTTCAAAATCCAGAACATTGGGAATGATTACCGATGAGATGCCTGTTCGCAGGGCCAATTCCTCCTGGGCTGCCGAGTTGATGACCACGTGCTCGATATTCGGAAGGCTGGGCGGAAAAGCCATGCGAAGGTAATCGCCCACGGCATTGACGGAAAAACGGGTGCGCTCCCAATAGAAGTCGTGGTGGTGTGCCACCGTTGGAATCAGGGTCTCTGCGATGACTTCGGTCAGGGCCAGACCCAGGGGTAGGTGCATGGGAATGGTCAGCAAGTTTTGCGCCACCAGCATGTCGATCTGGAACCGGTCGATAAATTCGTATAGTCCCTTCTTCAAGTGTGCTCGCAGATCATGGATGGCCTGGGTCGTTTCACGGCTTCGCCGCTTCCTGCCGAAAACTTCGACGTCGATGGCTCTATTTTTATCATGCTTGAAAAAGGCCTCCGGAACCAACAGGCTCCGCTGCGGGTCCCGGTCAAGTTCACCGGCGAACCAGAAACAGCGATTCCCGCTTCTCTCAAAAATCTCCGACCACTTGGCGGCTTCCAGGGACACACCGTCGGTTCCTGCGAAACGAGTGGACACAAAGCCGATATGTTTACCCATCACACCTCCTGCAAATACGTTTGTCGGCGGTTGACAAACCACCCCCTGTTACTGAACAATGCAATATACACCATGATTGTTCGGACACGCGGATGTTTATCATCGGTCCCACTGCGGGGGCACCATGAAGATCGCATTTGTTCACTACCATCTTAAAACGGGGGGCGTCACCACGGTTCTGCGGCGGCAAATCGCGGCCATTCAGGGGGCATGCGAAACCCTCGTCCTGACAGGGGAGGGGACGGCGAACGAATTGCCCTGCAAAGTGGTGGAGATCCCCGGGTTGGGTTACGACCAGCCGGGCGCATTTCCGACGACTCCGGACATGGTTGCCGAGCGTGTGCTCAAGGCATTGTCCGAAAAGTGGCCGGGCGGATGCGACGTTCTGCATGTTCACAATCCGACGTTGGCCAAAAACCGGCAATTCCTCCAGATCATTAAACGGCTGCAACAGTCCGGGGTCAACCTTTTTCTGCAAATCCACGACTTCGCCGAGGATGGACGGCCCCACGTCTATTTCGAAGAAGAATATCCCGAGAATTGCCATTATGGCGTCATCAACACCCGGGATGCTAAAAGCCTTCTGGCTGCGGGACTGAAGTCCTCAGGCCTCCACCACATCCCTAACGCCGTCGACGGTCTTCATATTCGCCCAAGCCGATGCCCGAAACCGCAGGTTCTCTACCCGGTGCGCGCCATTCGTCGCAAGAACCTGGGTGAGGCCATCCTGTTATCCCTGTTTTTCAAACATGGGCAACGTCTGGCCGTTACCCAGCCACCGAACAGCCCGACCGATGCAGCCAGCTATCGGGACTGGGTCCATTGGGTAAGAAATAACCGCCTGCGAGTTGATTTCGAGGTGGGGAAAAATGCTGACTTCCCTGCTCTCGTGGCCGACTCGGAATCGGTTGTCACAACGAGCATCGCCGAAGGATTCGGGCTCGTCTTTCTCGAGCCCTGGACAACCGGAAAGCTGCTGTGGGGACGGCGCATAGCGTCCATCTGTGAGGATTTCGAAGCAAACGGGATTCGTCTGGATGGCCTTTACGACAGGCTTGACATTCCTCTGAACTGGATCGACGTGCGCGCTTTTTCCAGATACTGGCATGATACGGTTTTCAGCGCTGTAAAACAATTCGGACAAACCATATCAGCCGCTGCAGTCAGCCGTGCCTTCACGCGCCTGACCGAAATCGGGATGCTCGATTTCGG
>JAZBOH010000226.1:0-4130 GCA_036351055.1 Lysobacterales bacterium | reverse complement strand
GATACCTTGCTTTGCCAGTTCGATGGCCAGGGCGCGGGTGAGTCCGGCAAGACCCGCTTTGGAAGATGCGTAGGCCGCATCCCCCGGGAAACCACGAAAGCCGACGACCGCGCCGATGTTGACGATACTTCCCCCTGCGGGCAAGTGCCCGGAGGCGGCCTTGCAGACATTCAAGGCGCCGGTCAGGTTGGTATCGATGACTGCCTGCCAGTCGTCGATCTCCAACCTGGCCAGTTTGCCGCCCCGGTGCATGCCGGCGTTGTTGACCACTGCGTCCAGCCTCCCCCAGCGGGAGATCACAGACGCGATGGCGGCGTCAACGGCAGCGGGATCGCTTACATCCGCCTGACAGGCGAGACCATTCTCTCCCAGCTCGGCAGCGAGAGCGTGCACCGCCTCGCCTCGCGCCAGCAGCGCCACCCGATCACCCGCGGCCACAACCCGCCGGGCGATAGCCAGCCCTATGCCCCTGGAAGCACCCGTGACCAGCCAAACCCGTTTGTCTTCCATAGCGACCCTTGCGCACCTGAAGGCGTGCTTTTTATTTGCTTGTTTGCGTTCAGCAAGTATATAATTTGCATCGGCCAAGTCAAGACAAAGGCGCTGATCAGTCAGTACCTAGTTGACGCGTGGAAACGAGTGTCCAACCTGAACAAAGGGGTCGCCAGTGAGCTGGAACTTTGAAACCGATAGTGTATTCCAGGAAAAGCTGGACTGGATCGATACTTTCACTCGGGAAGAGATCGAACCCCTGGACCTGGTATTCCGCGGCCCCGGCGACCCCTGGGACCCGGACTCCCCCGCCGCCCAGGCCATGGCCCCCCTGCGGAAAATCGTCAAAGAGAAACGCCTCTGGGCCTGCCATCTTGGACCGGAACTGGGCGGCGAAGGTTATGGCCAGGTCAAACTCGGCCTGATGAATGAAATTCTCGGTAGAAGCCGTTTCGGCCCCAGTGTTTTTGGCTGTCAGGCGCCCGATTCAGGCAACGCGGAGATCCTGGCCCACTTCGGGACGCCACTGCAGAAAGAAAAGTATCTGCAACCGCTACTCGATGGCCGGATCGCGTCCTGTTATTCGATGACCGAACCCCAGGCCGGCTCAGACCCCGCGGAGTTCACGTGTGTCGCCAGACGCGATGGCGACGAGTGGGTGATCAACGGCGAAAAGTGGTTCGCTTCCCACGCCCGCTTTTCCGAGTTCCTGTTGGTGATGGTGGTCACCAACCCCGAGGTGCCCATTCACAAGGGCGCGTCGATTATCCTGGTTGAAAAGGGTACACCGGGAATGGAGATACTGAGAAACACCGCTGTAGGACCCTATGTGGAACAGGGAGACGGTGTACACGGCTATATCCGTTTTACAGACTGTCGGGTACCACTGGAGAACCTTCTCGGTGCCGAGGGTGAGGGTTTTCTGGTAGCACAGACCCGCCTGGGGGGCGGTCGAGTGCATCATGCCATGCGCACGGTCGGCGTTCTGAAGAAAGCCATGGACATGATGTGCGAGCGAGTGTTAAGCCGCACGACCAAGGGCGAACAGCTGGCACAAAAGCAATTGACCCAGGAGAAAATCGCCGACAACTACACCCAGATACTGCAGTACCGCCTGCATGTGCTCTACACGGCCTGGCTGATCGACAAGTACAAGGAATACAATCGCGAGGTGCGCAAGGAAATTGCCGCTATCAAGGCGGCGACTCCCAAAGTTCTGCAGGACTGCATCTACCGCGCCATGCAGTTACACGGCAGCATCGGGGTATCCGACGAGACGCCACTTATGACGATGTGGGCCAACATCCCGGAGTTGGGCATGGTGGACGGACCCACCGAGGTTCACAAAGTCACGGTGGCGCGCTCTGTGTTGCGCGAGTACGAGCCGGCGCAGGGACTGTTTCCAACTTACCATACGCCCACTCAACGGGAGCAGGCCATGAAAAAATATGGACACTACCTGTGTGATCAACAGTGACTGCGGCCCCGAAACCTCACCGTATCGGCGAACACCAAGCAGCACTCGATCTGACAATCTGGAAATCATCACAAATATAATACGAGGCCGTAAATGATGACGACATTGCAAGCACAAACCCAGGGCGACGATTCGGTCGAGCAGAAGCAGCCCGACTACGACGCGATTGTTATCGGCGCCGGTTTTGCCGGACTCAGCCTGATTCACTACCTGCGCGAAGCAGGTTTGTCCATTCGCGTGTTCGACAAGGCGTCCGACATCGGCGGCACCTGGACCTGGAACCGCTACCCGGGCGCGATGACCGACAGTGAGAGCTACTACTACTGCCTGACTTTCTCGAAAGAGCTCCTGCAGGAATGGTCGTGGACGCAGCGCTACCCGGACTGGAAAGAAACCCTCAGCTATATGCACTTCGTCGCCGACAGGTGCGACATGTGGCGCGACATTCAATTGAACACCGAGATCGTCAGTGCCGAGTACCAGGCGAACAGTGGTCACTGGCTGGTCACCACCGGCGACGGCGACAGCTATACCTGCAAGTACCTCATCAGCGGCATGGGCATGATCTCGGAGCCGGTAATACCGAAGATCAAGGGCATGGATAGCTTCAAGGGCCCCCTGTTCCACTCCTCCCGCTGGCCGGACGGTCTCGATTACGCCGGCAAGCGGGTCGGCATCATCGGCGCCGGGGCCACCACCGTGCAGATGGTGCCGGTCATGGCCAAGACGGCGGAGAGCGTGACGGTCTTCCAACGCACGGCCAACTTCATTTTGCCCGCCATGCAGAAGCCCATGACGCCGGAGTGGGAAAGGGAGATCAAGGACAACTATGACGCCATCGTTGCCAAGTGTCGCAATCATGTATTTGGTATGGCCTTCGACAGCCCGGTGGGCCGCACCGTGGCCGATACGGCGCCCGAGGAGGTGCAGCGGATCTTCGAGGAAAACTGGACCGGCAGTTTCCGCTGGGTGTTCGAGACCTTTGACGACTTGCTCTCCAACCCCGAGGCGAACCGGGCTGCTTCGGAGTTCATCATCAACAAGATGAAGGAACGGGTGAATGATCCCGAAATCGCGGAGTTGCTGACCCCTGAGGTGGGCGAATATCCGCTTTTTGCCAAGCGCCCGCCCCTGGACCACGGTTACCTGGAGGCTTTCAACCGCGACAATGTCCACCTGGTCGACATCAAGGACCGGGAACCGATTGTCGAGATAACTGCAAGCGGTGTTCGCACCACGGAAAACGAATACCCGTTCGATATCATCGTTATCGCCACCGGTTTCAGGGCCTACACCGGTGCGCTGGAAGCTTTTCCCATTCGCGGGTTGAGCGGCCAGACGCTGCGAGAGAAGTGGGAGAAGACCTCCAACGCCATCATGGGGGTTTGCGTGGCGGATTTTCCCAACATGTTTGTCGTGACCGGGCCACAGGCGCCCTTCGCCAACCTGCCGACCTCCATCGAGCAGAACGCCATGTGGATTGCCGATTGCATAAAGAAGATGGAGAGCGAAGGATACGATGTCTGTACACCGAAGCAGACCGCCGAGGATGAGTGGTCAGCCCATGTCGCTGAAGTTCACGCACAGACCTTGATGGATGTTGGCGATCAGGTGCACTCCTGGATGATGGGCGCTAACATAGAGGGCCACAAGCCGCGGGTGTTGATTTACTTTGGCGGCGCGAACGTTTACTACGACAAATTGCGCGAATCCGTGAACGAAGGTTTCCCCGAACTCGAGTTTGAACGGTTGGCGGGGTAGGCGTGCGCCTATGCGACGAGTTCATTTCCAGGGGGAATGAACTCTCGCCCAGGCACCGCTGACCCATCCTCGCAGGCGTCACCTTCAGCCCGGGTCACCGCCGGTTCCCAGGCGCGCGATACGGTTAAAGTAGAGCGTCCAGGGGGTCAGGAACGAGGGGGCTTGCGCCGCGCGTTTCCGGCGCGTCGCTTGTTACTGCGTGTGGCCGCCGGTTTGGCGGCCTCCCCACTGCGCACCTTGCGCGCCTGCAGGGCCAGTTCGCGCACCCTGGCGATATCCTCGTCTGAAAACACGCCGTTCACCCCGGAAATCGCCGCCAGGCGCATGCCGTGTTTCAGGCCCAGCTTGTAGATCTCGTGCACCTTTTCCCACTCGATATTGCGCCCCACGGTGAAGTTTT
>JAZBOH010000225.1:0-9601 GCA_036351055.1 Lysobacterales bacterium | reverse complement strand
GTCGACTTCATCTTGTCCAGCATGAATTCGATCGCCTGGGCTTCATCCATCGGGTGCAGCAGCTTGCGCAGGATCCACATCTTCTGCAGCTGGTCCTGGCCGATCATCAGTTCTTCGCGACGGGTGCCGGAGCGGTTGATGTCGATGGCCGGGTAGGTGCGGCGTTCCGCGATCCGGCGGCTCAGGTGCACTTCCATATTACCCGTGCCCTTGAACTCCTCGTAGATTACCTCGTCCATCTTGGAGCCGGTTTCGACCAGAGCGGTGGCGATGATGGTCAGCGAGCCACCCTCGGAGACGTTACGCGCCGCACCAAAAAATCGTTTCGGGCGTTGCAGAGCGTTGGCGTCGACACCGCCGGTCAGCACCTTGCCGGAGGACGGCGCAACCGTGTTGTAGGCACGAGCGAGGCGCGTAATCGAGTCGAGTAGGATGACCACGTCGTGTTTGTGTTCGACCAGCCGCTTGGCTCGCTCGATGACCATTTCGGCTACCTGGACGTGGCGCGAGGCAGGCTCATCGAAGGTGCTGGAAATCACTTCGGCATCCACCGAGCGCCGCATTTCAGTAACTTCCTCGGGCCGCTCGTCGATCAGCAGGATGATCATCTTGCAGTCTTTGTCATTGCCGCGGATGCTGGTTGCGATGTTCTGCAGCATGATGGTCTTACCGGCTTTTGGCGGTGAAACCACCAGCCCCCTCTGACCTTTGCCGATGGGCGAGACCAGGTCGATGATCCGCGCGGTGATGTCTTCGGTGCTGCCTGTGCCGCGTTCCAGCTTGTACTGCAGCGTCGGGAATTCCGGTGTCAGGTTTTCGAACAGGATCTTGCGCTTGGCCGCATCGGGCGATTCGTAATTGATTTCCTCGACCTTGAGCAATGCAAAATAGCGCTCGCTGTCCTTGGGCGGCCGGATTTTGCCCGACAGCATGTCGCCGGTGCGCAGTGCAAAACGGCGAATCTGGCTGGGTGATACGTAAATGTCGTCCGGACCCGCCAGGTAGGAACTGTCGGCGGAACGGAGGAAGCCAAAACCGTCCTGCAGGATTTCGAGTACGCCGTTGCCAAAAATGCTCTCGCCGCCCTTGGCGTGGGCTTTCAGAATGGCAAAAATAATGTCCTGTTTACGGGACCGCGCTACGCCTTCCAGGCCCATTTCTTCGACAATCTCCAACAGCTTGGAGATCGGCATTTGTTTCAGATCGGTAAGGTTCATGGATTTACTCAGAGTTAAGGCTGTGCCTTGTCTTGGAATGTGGTAATCGAATATTTGCTAGGGCTTGTTAAACCGGTTTCCGGCATGGGTCGCGCCGGTATTCAATCAGGGAAGTTGACAGCCGGGCGGGAAGCCCGGCTACAGATAAGTCTAAACTAGCACGATTGCTGTGGATCGTCCAGTCATGCGCCACGGGGCGATCTGATGGGCGCCGCCAGGGGCGCTCCTTGCTTAGACGGATTCTTCGACGAATGCTTTGAGCTGACCCTTGGTCAGGGCCCCGACCTTCATGGCCTGGACCTTTCCGTCACGGAAAATCATCAGGGTCGGGATGCCACGAATATTGTATTGTTGCGGCGTGGCCGGGTTGCTATCGATATCCATCTTGGTGACTTTCAGGCGGTCACCATATTCATTCGCGATCTCATCGATGATCGGTGCGATCATCTTGCAGGGGCCGCACCATTCGGCCCAGTAATCAACCAGGACGGGTCCGTCGGCGCCAAGAACTTCCTGCTCAAAGCTGCCGTCGGTTACGTAGGTAATTTTGTCACTCACTATCATTTCTCCAGATTGCGCCATCCGTGTTTACTGGAACATCAATTGCGGCGCGGTTAATATGGTCAAATTCAGGGCCCGGAACAGGGAACAGGAAACCGGATAAGGTTTTTCTCGAATCGGGCCTTCATTTCAACTGAACTGTTCAACGATTTCAAGGCATGAGCAGCAATTTTCAAGCCCCAGCTGCGAAATTGAATCAAAATTGACGAATGGTCACCGGCCGCAGTCGCCGGTGCACGGAAAAACGAATTTACATGCCCGAACAAACGAGTAACAAAACACTTTCCGATATGGCGTTCTCTTCTTTCGACCTGGTGTCATCGGTACAGGCCGGTCTGAAGCGTGCGGAATTTACCCACGCAACGCCGATCCAGGCGCTCACCTTGCCATTTGCACTTGAAGGCAGGGATGTCGCCGGCCAGGCGCAAACCGGTACGGGGAAGACGGCCGCGTTTCTTTTGACCATCTTTCAGCGCCTGCTGGAATCTCCACGCAACCAGCCAGGTAAAAATCCGCGTGCACTGGTCATTGCCCCGACCCGCGAACTGGCCCTGCAGATCCACAAGGATGCGGTGCTGCTGGGTCGTGAAACGGGGCTCAGGTTCGCGCTGGCCTATGGCGGCGTGGATTATGACAAACAACGCAGTGTGCTGCAGGAAGGTGTCGACGTGCTGATCGGCACGCCCGGCCGCCTGATCGATTATTTCAAGCAGAAGGTATATGGCCTCGGCCAGATCGATGTGTTGGTGCTGGACGAGGCAGACCGGATGTTTGACCTCGGTTTCATCAAGGATATTCGTTACGTGTTGCGACGCCTGCCGCCGTTGGACCAGCGCCAGTGCCTGATGTTCTCGGCGACCTTGTCTCATCGTGTGCTTGAACTGGCCTACGAACATATGAACGAGCCCGAGTTGCTCAAGGTGGAAACCGAAAACGTGACCACCGAAAACGTGGTGCAATCGGTTTATTACCCCGCCAACGAGGAAAAGTTGCCGATGTTGATCGGGCTGTTGCGGCGGATCGATGGCGGGCGTGTCATGGTGTTTGCCAATACCCGCGCGGTGACCGACCGCGTGCAGCGCACTCTGGAGGTTAACGGCATTCACGCAGCCTCGATATCGGGTGCGGTGCCACAGAAAAAGCGCCAGACGCTGTTGAAGCGTTTTCACGACGGCGAGATCCCGGTGCTGGTGGCGACCGACGTTGCCGCCCGCGGCCTGCATATCCCGGATGTCACACACGTGATCAATTTTGACCTGCCACAGGATGCACCGGATTACGTGCACCGGATCGGACGGACGGCGCGCCTGGGCGCCAAGGGCGAGGCAATCAGTTTCGCTTGCGAGCACTATGCCTTCCATCTGCCTGAAATCGAGGAGTATATTGGCTATGCCATCCCCATCGAGCACTCGGAGCCGGACCTGGTGCCGGAAATAAAGAAGGCGCCATACAAGCCGCGTCCCCAGAACGACAGGAGAGGCGGGCGGAGAAACAGCAAACCTGGTGGCGGCTCCCCCCGCCGGAACGCCCCGCGTGGCCGACGGCGCGCCCCTGCAAAAAAGGGTTCCTGATTTCAGACTGAAATGATTACGTTCGAGCACGTCAGCAAACGGTACGAAGGTGGCGTCAGCGCCCTTCGTGACGTGAGTTTTCACCTCGAACCCGGCGAGATGACATTTCTCACCGGTCATTCTGGCGCGGGTAAGAGCACGCTGCTGCGCATGATCTTGATGCTCGAACGGCCGAGTGGCGGCCAGGTGACCGTCAACGGCAGGAACCTCTGTGCGACCCGCTCACGTCACGCACCCCTGGTGCGCCAGCAGATCGGAATGATTTTCCAGGATCACAAGCTGCTGCAGGACAAGAGCGTATTCGACAACGTTGCGCTGCCCCTGTTGATCGCCGGCTTCCACTACCGGGACATTCATAAACGGGTCAGGGCTGCACTGGACCAGGTCGGCTTGATTGCCCGGGAAAAGTCCTGGCCGCGGATGCTGTCCGGCGGCGAGCAGCAACGGGTGGGCATTGCCCGGGCGATAGTCGGTATGCCACCGGTCCTGTTGGCTGACGAGCCAACCGGAAACCTCGATCCAGACCTCTCGCAGGGGCTGTTCGACCTGTTCCGGCAACTGAACGCCCAGGGCGTGACGGTATTGATCGCCAGTCATGACCTGGCCCTCATCCGGTGCATGGGCCAGCGTGTGCTGGTGCTCTCCGAAGGCCGCCTGGTGGACGATATCGCTGCGGCGGAAGTCGGGAGAGGAGCGTCGTGAACGTCCGCGGATTCCGTCGTCGCCTGCGGGCCTGGGGGCGCCAGCAGCTGTACAGTTTCTTTTCCAGTCTCGGTTTCCTGCTGAGCCACCGCCTGGGCACCCTGATGACCGTGCTGGTGCTGGGCATCGCCATGGCGCTTCCGATGGGGCTTTACGTCGGGGTAAAGAACCTGCACGCCCTGGACCTGAAGCAGGAAAACTGGGGCACCATCACGGCATTCCTGCGAGTCGGCGTGCAACAGGCAGGAGCGCTCGAACTGGCTCGGAACCTGGCTCAACAGCATGGCGCCGCCGCAGAGACCGTCTCACCGGCCCGCGGTATGGAAGAATTCCGCGAGGCGTCCGGCTTCGGGCAGGCGCTGGACATGTTCGAAGATAATCCACTGCCCTGGGTATTACACGTGACGCCACCCGAGGCGCGGGATGCCGGGATCGAAGCCTCGGTGGCTGCCGTTGTGACCTGGCTGGAGCAACAGGAACAGGTCGATTTTGTACAGGTGGACTACAAGTGGCTCGAGCGCCTGGCGAGCCTGCTCGACACGGGTGATGCGCTGGTCACCGTGCTGGCCGTGTTGCTGTCGCTGGCCGTGGTCGTGGTGGTCGCCAATACGATCCGCCTGGACGTTTCGAACCGGGCCGGGGAAATCCAGGTGCTTAACATGGTCGGCGCGTCCAACGGCTTCATTCGCCAGCCCTTCCTGTACTCCGGATTCTGGTACGGGCTGATGGGGGCTGTGCTGGCCCTGCTGTTGCTGCATGGATCCCTGGTCTACCTGCAGGTCCCGCTGGGGCGGCTGCTCGACGCTTACGGCAATACCTTTGAAGTACGTGGCCTCGGCGTTTTCGGAACGGCCATTGTGCTGTTCGGTGGTGGCGGACTTGGCCTGCTCGGATCGTGGGCGGCTGTCAGGCGCCACCTGCGCCAGTTCCGGCTGGAAGAAATGCCGCGCAGAAAATGAAATTTATTAGGAAAAGCTAATCTTTTTCAAGTCACTGAAATAAAAAACTAAATTAGCCCGGGAACATCTTCGCCTGCTGCTTGTCCAAGACTGCAGTTGAAACGGATTCGAGCAGTGTATACGAGGTTGCAGCCATGCAATCCCCGGCAGGGGACTGCGTGGTTCATAAAGTGCGAAATTGTGCTAAACTTGCGCGCTGCCCAGGAGGATTAATGAGCAAAGAACTGGTACCAAGCCATCTTCTGGTCCCTGCGGGAACAGGCAGCCTGGATGCGTATATCCAGGAAGTTAACAAGATTCCCGTACTGACCCTGGAAGAAGAGCAAGACCTGGCCCGCCGTTATCGCGATAACGACGAGATCGAGGCCGCACGCCGCATGGTGCTCGCGCACCTGCGCTTCGTCGTGCACGTGGCCAAGGGTTATACCGGCTATGGCCTGAACCTGGGTGACCTGGTGCAGGAAGGCAATATTGGCCTGATGAAAGCCGTCAAGCGTTTCGATCCGGATCACGGTGTGCGCCTGGTGTCCTTCGCTGTGCACTGGATTCGGGCTGAAATGCACGAGTTCATCCTCAGGAACTGGCGCATCGTCAAGGTCGCGACCACCAAGGCGCAGCGCAAATTGTTTTTTAACCTGCGCAAATCGAAAAAGCGTCTTGGCTGGCTGAGCTATGCCGAAGTCCAGAAGGTTGCAAAGGACCTTGGCGTCAAGCCCGAAGTCGTGCTCGAAATGGAATCCCGGCTTTCCGGCCAGGATGTCGGTTTTGATCTGCCGCCAAACGCGGACGACGAGGTGCCCTATGTCGCGCCCGTGGCGTACCTGGAGAGCAAGTCACAAGATCCGCAGTCGGAAATCGAAGGCCAGGACTGGTCCGAGTACCACAACAACCTGTTGTATGCCGGAATCAAAGACCTGGATGAGCGCAGCCAGGACATCATCCGCAGCCGCTGGTTGCAGGAAAACAAGCTGACGCTGCAGGAACTGGCAGACCGCTACGGTGTCTCTGCCGAGCGCATCCGGCAGTTGGAAGCAAACGCACTGCGAAAGATGAGGGCGTCAATGACCGCCTGATTCCGCAGCAAGCCAAAGAACGACAAACGGCCTCCCACGCGGAGGCCGTTTTCATTTGGAGAGAATGAAATGCAGGAACATACCAACCGGCAATGGGTTGTCATGAAGTTCGGCGGGACCAGTGTCAGTTCAGCCGAATGCTGGGGCACGATCTGCGGCCAGGCCCGCAAACACGCTGGGCAGGGCAGACACGTCATGCTGGTGGTTTCGGCCCTGTCGGGTGTGACCAACTTGCTGACACGGCTGGCTGAAGGCTTGCCTGATGGCCAAAAAGAAGAGGTCCGTGCGGCACTCGAAGAACGGCACGACCAGCTGTTCCAGGCACTGGGCCTGCAGCCTCCCGAGATATTTCAGCAGCACTGGCATAGCCTGCTGGAGTTGCTGGACTCCGCTGGGTCCGTGATGGATTCCGGACGGCGCGCCCTGCTGCTGGCCCATGGTGAGCTCCTTTCCAGCAGCCTGGGCTGCCAGGTTCTGAATGCTGGGGGCGTTGAGACCCAGTGGCACGACGCGAGAAACCTGCTTGCTGCGACTGCGGACAGCGAATCTGAAATCCTTTCAGTGCGGTGTGACGATATGCCGGACCCGGCCCTGGAAGAAGTGCTTGCCGGTCAGGGCACGGTGCATATTACGCAGGGCTTTATCGCCTCTGATTCTAGCGGCCGTACCTGTCTGCTCGGCAGGGGGGGCTCGGATACGTCGGCCGCCTACCTTGCGGCCAGGCTGTCCGCTTCTGCGTTGGAGATCTGGACGGACGTGCCCGGTATATTCAGCGCCGACCCGCGCACGGTGCCGGAAGCGCGCCTGTTAAGACAGCTGAGCTACATGGAAGCCCAGGAACTGGCCTCCATGGGGGCCAAGGTATTGCATCCACCCAGCATCCAGCCGGCGCGGCGGCAAGGGATTACGGTTTTCATCAAGGACACTCACCGCCCGGATGAACCGGGCACGCGCATTTCCAGGCGGATACCGGGCAAAGGGGCCCAGGTCAAGGGTGTGGTCAGCCGCGACAACATCACGGTGATCACGATGTCCAACCCCGCGATGTGGCGCCAGGCCGGTTTCCTGGCCGATGCGTTCGAGGTATTCAAGCGCCATGCATATTCCGTGGACCTGATTTCAACCTCGGAGTCGACGGTCACCGTCAGCCTGGACCCGCAGGTTCCGGCACATTACGACAGGCAGCGGATGCAGGCCTTCGTGACCGACCTCGAAAACCTGTGCCAGGTAGAGATACAGAATGGCTGCATGTCCATCAGCCTGGTGGGAAATGCGATTCGGACCATTCTCGGTCGCTTGTCAGCTGCCCTGGACGTGTTCCAGGACCGCCAGGTACACATGGTCACGCAATCCGCCAATGACCTGAACCTGACCCTCGTGGTGGACCCTGAGCATGCCTTGAGCCTGGTACGCAAGCTGCATCAGACGCTGATCGCCTCGCAAGCCGGGAGCCGGCCCGAGTTTGGCCCCAGTTGGTCCGAATTGACGCGACCGGTTTCAAGGCCGGATGTCCCAGAGCCCTGGTGGCAGGGGCGCGCAGAGGCGTTGCTGGCGCTGATGGAAGGGCGCGATTCCGCTTACGTCTATGACCTTGCCTCGGTGCGTGCCGCCGCTCGCCGTCTCAACGGCCTGTCGTCCATCAGTCGTGTCCTTTATGCCGTCAAGGCCAACGACCGGCCGGAGTTGCTGAATGCACTGGCGCAAGAGGGCACCGGGTTTGAATGCGTTTCCTGGAACGAGGTTGAATTCGTGCTCGAAAACGTATCGGGTGCGGGCGTGAAGGACCTGTTGTTCACGCCTAATTTTGCACCGCGGAGAGAGTATGAAAAGGCGCTGGAAAAGGGTGTTCGGCTGACCATCGACAATGCCTGGGTGGTCCAGCAATGGCCGGAGATTTTCCGTGCCAGTGAAGTGTTCCTGCGCCTGGACCTGGAGGCCGGTTACGGGCACCACAAGAAGGTGATTACAGCCGGCGCGGATTCCAAGTTCGGGATCTCGCTGGAAGACGTGAACAGCGTGCTGGAAATCCTGTCCGCGCAGGGTGCGCGTGTCACCGGGCTGCATACGCACACCGGCAGTGGCGTGATCGACGCCGGGGTCTGGCGCGAACAGCTGGAACGATTCATCGATGTGCTGCCGTCATTTCCCGATGCGCGGGTGCTCGACCTCGGGGGCGGTCTGGGTGTGCCGGACCGGCGCGGCAAGACAGGGTTCGACCTGGCGCAACTGGATGAACTACTGGCGGACAGCCTGGGTGAGCGGGGCCTCGAATTGTGGCTGGAGCCCGGGAGCTACCTGGTTTCCGAGTGTGGCGTACTGCTGTCCCGGGTCACGCAACTCAAATCCAAGGGCCCGTACCGCTACCTGGGGGTGGCGACCGGCATGAATTCCCTGATCCGGCCGGCGTTGTACGGGGCATACCACGACATCGTCAACCTCAGCCGGCTGCAACAGGAAGCGGTTGAAACCTACCGCGTGGTTGGTCCGATCTGCGAGTCGGGGGACGTGATCGCCGAGAGCCGCCTGTTGCCGTCCAGCCAGGAGGGCGACGTGCTGCTTATCGCCAATGCCGGCGCCTATGGCCGGGTCATGTCATCCAGCTACAACCGGCGGCAGCCGGCCGAGGAGCTTATTCTGGACGCGGTTCCTCGGGATCGCTGACCCAGGCCTCCGGCGGCGGGCAGGAACAGACCAGGTTACGGTCGCCAAACACGTTGTCGACGCGGCTGACCGACGACCAGAACTTGTTTTCGTACAGGCTAGGCAGCGGGAAGGCGGCCTGGCTGCGCTCGTAGCCATGCGGCCAGTCGCCGGCCAGGTCGGCGGCCGTGTGCGGCGCCCACTTGAGCGCGTTGTCGTTTGCATCGGCCTGGCCTTGTTCAACCGCGCGGATTTCTTCGCGGATCGTCAGCATGGCGTCGATAAATCGCTCGATTTCCGACATGGGCTCGCTCTCGGTCGGTTCGATCATCAGCGTACCCGGTACCGGGAACGACATGGTCGGGGCGTGGAAACCGAAATCGATCAGGCGTTTGGCCACGTCCTCCTCGCTGATACCGCAGGATTCTTTGAACGGCCGGATGTCGATGATGCATTCGTGGGCCACGCGGCCGTTGCGGCCGGTATACAGCACCGGGAATGCCCCCGACAGGCGTTTGGCTATGTAGTTGGCGCTCAAGATGGCCACCTGGGTGGCCTTTTTCATACCGTGGCGGCCCATCATGTTGATATAACACCAGGAGATCGGCAGGATGCTGGCGCTGCCCCACGGTGCTGCGGAAATGGCCTGGTTTTGCGCAAACGGACCGTGCATGTCGACCAGGGAATGGCCCGGCAGGAAGGGCTCAAGGTGCGAGCCGACGCAGATCGGGCCGACACCCGGGCCGCCGCCGCCGTGCGGAATGCAAAACGTCTTGTGCAGGTTCAGGTGCGAAACATCGGCGCCGAACTCACCGGGCGCCGCGCAACCGACCAGCGCATTCAGATTGGCGCCGTCAAGGTAGACCTGGCCGCCGTTC
>JAZBOH010000224.1:0-17391 GCA_036351055.1 Lysobacterales bacterium | reverse complement strand
CATCCCCTGTTTGGGCGAATATAGAAGCGCCGAGTATTTGCGTGGAGTAGGGGACGATTGACCTGGATGGTCAATCGAGCTCTGACGGTATAGGGACGTACCTTCAGAGCGGCCCCGTACGGAGCGCAAATGTGAGGGTAGTCCCGAAGGGACCGCTGGCCATGAGCCCAGGCAGGGGATGGTTCCCCAGACGGCGGCGCACGGAGCTGCGAGCAGGCTCTGCGGGACCGACAGAAGCCGGCCCCGTTGGACCCCAAAGGTCAGAACTGGTCTTCGCCCAGGGCCATCATGCTGGCGCTGCCTGCTTTGACGGCAGCCAGGTGGGCGCCGGCGCGCGGCAGCAGGTGTTCGAAGTAGAAGCTCGCGGTGACCAGCTTGGCTTCCAGGAACGCCTTGTCTCCGCCACCGGAATCCAGCTTGGCAGCAGCTTTCAGGGCAGACTCGCCCATCAGCCATGCGCCACTAACGTAGCCAAGCAGCATCAGGTAGTTGACACCGCAGGAGCCCGCTGCAAAACGATCGGAAAGCGCATTTTCCAGGACCCAGAGCCGCGCTTCTTCCGCAGCAGCCACTGCCTCTGAAAGGGCTGTGCCCAGGGCCGCAAAGCGTTCATCAGCCGAGAGGTTTGCAGCCGTGGCGCTTATCTCGGACAGCAGGTCGGCCAGCACCTCACCCTTGTTGGCCAGGGTCTTGCGCCCAACCAGGTCGTTGGCCTGGATGGCCGTGGTGCCCTCGTAGATGGTCGTGATGCGGGCGTCGCGGAAGTGCTGTGCACTGCCCGTTTCCTCGACGTAACCGGAGCCGCCGTGAACCTGTACGCCGTGCGAGGTCAGTTCCTGCGACATCTCGGTCAGCCAACCCTTGACGATCGGGGTGAACAGCTCGACCCGTGCAAAACGCCGGGCCTTTTCTTCCGGATCCGCCGTCAGGCGGCTGCGGTCGATTTCCGCCGACGCGACGTAAGCCAGGGCGCGCATCGCCTCGGTGCCGGACTTCATCAGCATCAGCAGGCGGCGTACGTCCGGGAAGTTGATGATCGTGTAGCGGCTGCCGTCCTTGCGCGTGCCCTGCAAGCGCTCTTTCGCATATTCGCGCGCCTGCTGGTAGGAGCGTTCGGACACCGACAGGCCCTGCAGGCCGACACTCTGGCGTGCATCGTTCATCATCGTGAACATCGCCGCCAGGCCGTTGTGCGGTTTTCCGACCAGGTAGCCGAGCGCTCCATCCGTGTCGCCAAACGACAGGGTGCAGGTGGGGCTGCCGTGGATACCGAGCTTGTGCTCGACAGAAATGCACTTGACGTCGTTGGCCGGGCCCGCTTCGCCGTTTTCATCCAGCAGGAACTTGGGCACCAGGAACAGGGAAATGCCTTTGACACCCGGGGGCGCATCGGGCAAACGGGCCAGCACCAGGTGGATGATGTTGTCCGTCATCTGGTGATCACCCCAGGTGATAAAGATTTTTTGCCCGTACAAGCGGTAGAGGTCACCCTCGGGAACGGCCTTGGTGGTCAGTGCCGCCAGGTCGGAGCCTGCCTGCGGCTCGGTCAGGCACATCGTGCCGGTCCACTCGCCGCTGACCAGTTTCGGCAGGTAGGCCTGCTGCAGCTCATCCGATCCATGGACCAGGATGGCCTCGACTGCACCATGGGTCAGCAATGGGCCGAGTGAGAAGCCGAGATTGGAAGACTGCCAGACCTCGTCGGTGGCCGTAGACAGCACCCTTGGCATACCCTGGCCGCCGAACTCCTCGGGAAAGCCCAGCCCGCACCAACCGCCTTCGACCATCTGCCAATAAGCGTCTTTGAAACCTTCGGTCTCGATACAACCTTGTTCACCCAGGGTCGCACCCTGCTCGTTACCCACCCAGTTCAGCGGCGCAATCACCTCGACCGCCAGGCGATTGGCCTCTTCGAAAATGGCCGTGACCAACTCGCTGTTGACGTCATCCAGCCCACCTGCGGTGCACATCTGGTCGAAGCCAATGATTTCATTGAGGATGAATTCAGCATCCTTGTAAGGGTAACTGTAGTCAGACATGGTTTGTCCCCCGGAAATTTGAAGTCTAAATCGGTATAGTACGCCGATTGCATCACAATAGGCTATCCTGAAAAGATGATGGAAAAACCGAAACTTCATATCCCCCAGCCAACAGCCCGTCCGGGTGAAAAACCGGACTTCAGTTACATCGACGTTTCCGAGGCAGGCGCGGTAGACAGGCCGCCGGTCGACGCGAGTGTCAACGATATCGAACACCTCGCCTCCGGCATGGTTCGCGTCCTGGATGAGGAGCACGCGGCGCAGGGCCCATGGGCGCCGGACCTGGATCCGGACACCCTGTTGCGCGCCCTGGAGACCATGATGCTGACGCGCAGCTACGACGACCGCATGCAGCGCGTGCAACGCCAGGGCAAGATTTCTTTCTACATGCAGGCCCTCGGCGAGGAAGCCGTGTCCGTCGGCCAGGGCCTGGCCTTTGAAGCGGGCGACATGATGTTCCCGGCCTACCGCAACCAGGGGCTCTATATCCTGCGCGGCACCGGCCTGGTCGACATGATGTGCCAGTGCCTGTCGAACAGCCGTGACATGTGCAAGGGCCGGCAGATGCCGATTTTCTACCAGAACAGCAAGAAAAACGTGTTCTCGATATCCGGCAACCTGGCCACCCAGTACCCGCAGGCGGTCGGCTGGGCCATGGCTTCCGCGATCAAGGGCGAAGACCACATTGCCGCGTCGTGGATCGGCGACGGCAGCACCGCCGAAGCCGATTTCCACCACGCATTGACCTTTGCCGCGGTGTACAACGCCCCGGTGGTGTTGAACGTGGTCAACAACCAGTGGGCCATTTCCACGTTCCAGGGATTTGCCGGTGGCGAGCGCCGCTCCTTTGCCTCCAGGGGGCCGGGTTACGGTATTGCCGGCATTCGTGTCGACGGCAACGACCTGCTGGCCGTTTACGCCGTGACCCGTTGGGCCGCGGACCGCGCACGCAGCGGTGGCGGCCCTACCCTGATCGAACTCGTCACCTACCGTGCCGGAGCGCACTCGACCAGCGACGACCCGTCCCGTTACCGCCCGAAGGATGAATGGAAGGCCTTCCCCCTGGGCGACCCCATTGAAAGGCTCAGGAAGCACCTGGAACGGCTGGGACACTGGTCCGAAGCGCAACACGAGGCACTGGAAGTCAAGATGAAGGACAAGGTCAACCGCGCGTGGAAAGAAGCCACCAGCTACGGCACCATGAGCGAACCGCCTTTCCTCGATGTCGAACTGATGTTCGAAGACGTGTTCGCCGAAATGCCCCAGCACCTGAAAAAGCAGCGCGACAAACTCCTGGGCGGACAGGGAGAACAGCCATGAGCCAGATGAGCATGATCCAGGCCATCCGCTCCGCGCACGACGTGATGATGGAAAAAGACCCCAGCGTGGTGGCGCTGGGACAGGACATCGGCTATTTCGGCGGCGTCTTCCGCTGCACCGAGGGCCTGCAGAAAAAATACGGCGAGCACCGAGTGATCGATGCGCCGATTGCCGAAGGCGGCATCATCGGCACCGCCATCGGCATGGCGGTCAACCGCTTGCGCCCGGTTGCCGAAATCCAGTTCGCCGATTACATCTACCCGGGTTTCGACCAGGTGGCCAGCGAATTGTCCCGCCTGCGCTACCGCAGCGGCGGCGAGTTTTTCGCCCCGGTAACCATCCGCACGCCCTGCGGCGGTGGCATCCGCGGCGGGCAAACCCATTCACAAAGCCCGGAGGGCATCTTCACCCATATATCGGGTGTCAAAACGGTCATGGTTTCCAACCCCTACGACGCCAAGGGCCTGCTGATCAGCGCCATCGAGTCGGACGACCCGGTGGTGTTTTTCGAACCCAAGCGCATCTACAACGGCCCCTTTGACGGCGACCCGGAAAAACCCGGCGTTTCCTGGGCCGCGCACCCGAAGGGCGAGGTGCCGGACGGTTATTACACCGTCCCACTGGACAAGGCCGACCTGGTGGAGCAAGGCGACGACCTGACCATCATTACCTACGGCACCATTGTTCACGTGGCCCAGGCCGCGGCGAAAAAGGCCGGGGTCAGCGCCGACATCATCGATGTGCGCACCCTGATGCCGCTGGACGTGGACACCCTGCGCGATTCGGTCAACAAGACCGGACGCTGCCTGGTGGCGCACGAGGCCACCCGCTTCTGCGGCTACGGGGCCGAACTGGTCGCCACCGTGCAGAAAGAGTGCTTCTGGCGCCTGGAGGCACCCATCGCCCGCGTGACGGGCTGGGATACACCCTACCCGCACGCCTTCGAATGGCAATACTTCCCGGTGCAACAACGCCTGGTTGACGGCATCCGCAAAGTGATGGAGGCAGGATGAGCGAATTTGTTTTCAAGCTGCCCGACCTGGGCGAAGGCACGGTCGAGGCCGAGATTGCAGAATGGATGGTGCGCGTCGGCGACACAGTCCTGGAAGAGGACCCGGTCTGCGCGATGCTCACGGACAAGGCCGCGGTGGAACTGACCGCGCCGGTCAGCGGCCGGATCGTTTCCGTGGCCGGCGAGGAAGGCGACACCGTCGCTGTCGGCTCGCCGCTGATCGTTTTCGAGACCGAAGCTTCCACGGCTGTGGCCGGGCAGGAAGCTCCCGCCGCTGAACCGGCCATGCCCAAACCCGCCGCCCGGCCAGCAGCCCCTTCAACAAGAGGGAAAGTTGCGACCTCGCCCTCCATCCGCGCCCGTGCGCGGGAAACGGGGGTCGACCTGGGCAAGGTACCGGGCAGCGGACCGCGTGGCCGAATTCTGAAGGCTGATTTTGAGGCCTTTCTTTCCGCCAGTGGAACCAGCACACTCGCCCTTGAAAAGCGCAGCGGCACGACCGAAATCAAAGTCATCGGCCTGCGCCGCAAGATCGCAGAGCGCATGGCCAAATCGGCCAGCGAGATCCCGCACTTCACCTACGTCGAGGAAATCGACGTGACCGCGCTGGAATCGCTGCGCCGGCACCTGAATTCAAAAAAGGCGGCGGGCGGCACGAAGCTGACGCCCCTGGCCTTTCTCGGACTGGCCCTGGTGCGCGTTCTGCAGGACTTCCCGCAGTGCAACGCGCACTACGACGGCGATCGAAACGTGATCATCCGTCATGAAGCCGTCCACCTGGGCATCGCGACCCAGACGGGCGACGGCCTGAAAGTACCGGTGGTCAGACACGCGGAATCCCTGACCCTGGACACACTGGCCGGGGAAATCCGTCGCATTGCGGAGGCCGCCCGCGACAACAGCGCCGGGCGCGAAGAACTGAGCGGTTCGACCATCACCCTCACCAGCCTGGGCAAAATGGGTGGAGTCGTCAGCACGCCGGTCATCAACCAGCCCGAAGTCGCCATTATCGGCGTGAACCGGGCCGTTGAGCGGCCCGTGGTTATCGGCGGGCGTATCGAAGTACGCACGATGATGAACCTTTCCTCTTCCTTTGATCACCGCTTTGTAGATGGCTACGACGCCGCCGCGATGATCCAGGGCCTGAAGGAGTTGCTGGAACAACCCGCTACCCTCTTTATCTGAAACCGGAAATTTTTTCGCGCACAAAAGAACAGGGCCGGGAAATCCCGGCCCTTTTTTATGCCTGTTGGTAACAGATCAGTCTACGATGGTGATTGCACCAAACTCGTTGCCGATATTCAGGGGCTGGTCACAGTCCACCGAGAATATGATCTTCTGGATGGGCGCTTTCGGCTTGCACTTATCGTCGCTGCTGTCGTCATCGCCCCAGTTCCAGGTCTCGATGCCTTGACCACCGCCGTCACCGTCGTCCGACTTCTTCTTACCGCTGCTGGAATCATCATCCTTGCTGCACCAGTTTTCAAAGATTTCGAACTTCAGTTTCGAAGCTTTCCGGTAACGGTATCCGCTGATCCGCATTTCATCGCCGATATCCACGGCGAAGAAGTAGCGTACCAGGCGGCCCCACTGGTCGGTGACCTTGATATTGACCTTACCGGCCGGGAACAGCGGGTTCTCAGGATGAATGTAAACCGAACTCGAGCTCTGGTTATGCCAGGTGTCCGGATCACCGTCATACTCGACCTTGAGCACCTTGGGCTTGCCGTGCAGACAGATGTCCACATCTTCACAGACCAGGGTGGCCGTGTCGCTGCTGGTGACAGGATTGTACGGGGGGTCAACCGAGAAACCATCGGTCGTCGCCAGGTTCATGTACTCACCCTTGGAGGTGCAGCGCTCGGGCCAGAACATCGAATCACCGAGATCCGGGTGGTCCTTGTCGATGACCACCTCTTCTCCCACGCCCAGGTCGCCCAGGGAGTAATCGAAGATGAACAGATCCTGGTCGTTGACCACGACGTCTTCAAGGTCAGAGGTACCAACATTGGTAACGGTGATCTTGTACCACGCGTCTTGCGGAGGCTGCATGCCCGGTGTGACATCGAAGTACTTGATCACACCCGGTATACGCTTGTCACCGGATGAACTGTCATCGTCACCCCAGCCCCAGGTTTCAAGACTGGGCTTGGCAGACTTCGTACCACAGCTGCCGGTTTCGGCGCAGGTCTTGCCGCCACTGCTGGAGTCGTCATCGTCGTTGCCCGCCAGGTAGCACTCGGCTTCGGGCTCTTCGCTGCTGTCATCGTCGAAACACATCAAGCCAGCGCTGCCGTCCTTGCCATTACTTCCGTGCTTGCTGCAAGATCCGCCGCTGCTGCTGTCGTCGTCACTGGAGTCGTCATCAGCAACACAGACGCCAACCTTCTTGTCGAGCAGGATCTCTTCCGTGCCCGTGCAGACCAGGTAAGCCGCATCGCCGTCTTCAGCTTTCGCACCGGTTTCGATCGAGAAGCCCGAGACAGATGCCGTGTTGGCGAACGTGCCCGCATTGCCACAGCGTTCAGGCACTTCGAGTTCTTCGACGATACCCTTGTCCACCGTGAACGATGCACCGGCAGCCAGTTCCCCGACCTCGATCGCGCCATAATCACCCGGGTTGTTGGTCAGCTTGAGCTGACCGTCGGTGATCCACACGTTCTGGAGATCAACCGGGCCGATATTGCTTACGATAAAGCGGTACTCGACATCGACGCCGCCAACTTCCGGCAACTGCGTAATCAGGGCATTGGCTGCGTCATCGGCGTCAAACCACTCGATGCCGTCCAGGCTGATCTCCTTCTGCAGGTCAATCAGCGGCTGGCCGACACAGACCAGCTTGGCCGTGTCGCTGTCGCTGACCTTGCCCTCGTCTGCCAGGACGGCGGCTGCAGCTGCAGCCACGCCGCCGCCAACTTCAACGGACCAGCCCTCGACAGAAGCGGTATTCAGCAGTTCGCCCGCCTGTTCACAGCGGTTCGTGACGTACAAGTCGCAAAGCGCGAGTGGATCATCATTGGGACCACCACAGGCTTCGGCCCAGTACAGCACGACCGTCTCACCCTTGGCCAGGTCACCAATGGTGTATGCAATCGCGGGGGTCAGATCGTCGTCTGTGACGACCACGTCCGTGAGGTCGGTGTTACCGGTATTTTTCACCGTGATGCGGTACTCGGCATCACTGGGCGCTTCAACCGGCGGCGCCGCATCGTAAGGCTCGCTTACGCTGGACCACTCACCTTCCGGACCGGAACGGACTTCCTTCAGGATGGAAATTCCAGGCTCGCCGATACAGACCAGAACCGCCTTGTCCGAGTCGTTAACAGGAACCGGCACTTCGGTAAGCGTGGTCGCCGCCACGTCCGCGGTGTTGGTAAACGTACCGGAGTTGCCGCAGCGCGCGGGAACCGCGAGGGCCGCAATCTCGACCTTGGTCAACACGTGCGAGGCACCCGGGGCCAATTGGGCCAGAGACTCATTGACGATACTCAGTTCAGCGTCGTTGAGCACGATACCGGTCAGCGTCAGCGGCCCGGTATTGGTCACCGTGATCCGGTACTCGGCATCTGCCGGCCAGAGTTGGGTGGGTGCGTTCGCCGGGTCGTTGGCGTCGGTAAAGGTAACCCCACCGTCCACGCTGATTTCTTTCAGCAGCTCTATGGTGGGCACGGCCGTGGAATTCGCAATGGCCGTGTCGCTATCAGTCACCGGCTCTCCGTTTCCTGTTGCATTCGTTTCGGCCTCGTTCTCGACGAACCCGCGGTCCAGGTCGGCCTGGGTGACGGTGTACGAGCCCGTACAGGTGATTGAATCACCGACGTTGAGCGCCCCGTTGGGGCTGGGGTTGGCATCCTCGTCACACACTATTCCACCGGCGACAATCGGGGTCAGCGGATCATTGTTGATATCCAGCAGGACATCTTCCACGTAACCGTCTTCGTCGAAGTCGAGAACGACGTCACCGGTATTGGTGACCACGAAGGTGTATACGAGAACATCCTCCAGGGCGCTGAAAGTCGTCGGCTCTACCGTTTTCACAATTTCAATAGCCGGCAGGCCCGCCAGGGTAACCGTCTTGCTGTCATCGTCGGTAACCGGGTCACCCACCTTCGGCTGGCCTGTCACGGTCGCTGTGTTGACCACAGATTCTGCGACGATATCGGCCTCGGTGATCTTGTAGGTATCACTCGCCGTGCAATCAACCGATTCGCCCGGTAACAGAACCTTTTCGTCGGTATTCCAGCCCGTGCAGGAAACGGTGATGGCCGGATCCAGGCTGTTCAGAAGTGAATCCGTAACCGTCACGTTGGACAGCGTGACGTTGCCGGTGTTGCTGACCACGAAGGTATAGGTGATTTCATCACCAGTAGGCACTTCTCCATCCACGTATGGATTGGTGTAGGTCGTCGGGCTTGCCGTTTTGACGATCTTGATGGCCGGGGTCTGGCTGGCTGTCACCCGTTCATCGTCCGTGCTGCTTACATTCGGGCCGACGGGCGGCGAACCGGTGGTGGTGGCCTCGTTATCGACGTAGCCGGTATCGACATCGTCCTGGGTGGTCTCATAAGCCGCGTCACCTGCGCAGGGAACTGATTCGCCTGCCAGCAGGGTGCCTGCGGGGTTGTCATTCGGCCATGGCCCGCAAGTCACGCCGCTCAGCAGGGGGTCGTTAACCACGACACCTGTCAGGGTCACGTTACCCGTATTCGTCACCAGGAAGGTATAGGAAATCGGGTCAAGGGCCGAATCGAAGGTCATCGGGTTCGCTGCTTTCACGATCAGGATGGCCGGTGCCGCGCCAAAATAGTTGCTTACATCACTGGCGTCAACGAAATCGCCGTTGCTGTTGTAAACCCCCACCGCGGCACCGGTGTTGACGTATGCGCCGCTAACCGCTGTGCCGGAAGCCGTGCAGGTAATCTCTTCATTGACCGCTAGGGTTGATTGCGGGCAAGAAACCTCATCAACCATGTCGTCCGTTACACCAACGTTTGTCAATGGCAAGTCGCCATCGTTTTTAACCGTGTATTGCCAGTAAACGGAACCGCCGGCCAGTATGGTTGGTCCATCCGTGAACGGTCCTTCAACTGAAGGGCCGGTTTTCTTATCAATGACGATGGACGGATTTCCGATGCATTCGAGGTAAGCCTCGTTGCTGAACGTGGTCGTAACGGGGGAATCACCGGTACGGCAGGAGGCATCAACCGTCACCTCGTTGACAACCTGTCCTACTACATTGCAGACGCCATTGAATTCGGCTGCCTCCGTGGGAGTCAGGGGGATTTCGATGATAGCGCCTGCTCCGGGGCCGGCAACTGAAACGTTGCTCAAACCCAAAACCGGGTCGTTGATCAGGATATCACCCACGTAACCGACGGTGCCGGTATTGGTGACAACGGCCTGGTAAATGGCCGTTCCGTCGATCGTCTGCTCTGCTGCAGAGCCCGCGTCGTTGGCGGAGAACCAGGTCACGCCGCCATCCACGCTGACCTGCTTGTCAACCTCGATGCCGCACTTCTGTACGGGTATACCGGTACTGGACGATTGAGCCGTCCCGCCGAAAGACGTATCGCCGTCGTAACACACGGCGCCGTAGGTGATCTCGTTTACCGTTACCGGCCAGCCTGCTGATTGCCGCAGCCACGGACCGGTGTCTTCGGTTCGGTTGAATTCTTCGATGAGCACATCGAATTGGACGTTACAGGTCTCTCCTGAGTCCAGGACAACCGGCTTGTCCTTCTTGGTGGTGATCGCAATACTGGTTTCCTGGGGCGCCAATTCCACCACGCCGCTGCCGGTCGGGCAGTCGGAGGTTATGCCTCCGCTGTAGGAAATCAGGTGACCGGCAGATTCACAGCTTGCAAAATTCTGGCCTTTCTGACAGTCAAGCGCATAGCCGAAACCGTCGATTTCCATGCGGTCCCCGCCGGTGATCTGGGAATTGCCGATTTCCACATTGACCCTGACCGTGTCTCCGTCAAAAACAAGTCCTGTCAAAATGGGATCCACATCGAGAATCGGGCTGCAGACTTTCGCGCCTTCAACGGCAAGGGCCGTAGCCGGCAGGCTCAGTAACAGGCCAATAAACAAAATGGGGGTCCAGCCGTCCAGAAACAGACTGCGACGGATTTTCCGAGATGAACTGATCATCATGATCTCCCTATTTAATCCTTTTCGATTACGCGTTGATCGAAAAGGACGGTTTCTCAATAAAAAAGCAAGGACAGCTTCCCGAAGTCAGCGCATCCTTGCCTGAGAATTCCCTTGTTGGCGTTGCCCGGTCCTGCTTACCCCTAAGCCCCAAAAGACCGGTCACCGCCGTTTATACCTGGCTGTTCCTGTGTGTATTGCTTTTTCTCGCCTAACACTCCTGAATAACAATAAGCGCGGCTCGCTCTCACAACCGAACCGGCGCAGGCTCCCGCAAGAGAGCCACGTCCCTGTCTATGATCGAAAATGTAATCCCTTACACCCGTCGGTCCTGCCGCACTGGTAGTGGCTTACTACAGGACCATGGCAATAGAATCTTGCCCCTTACCTAGCTACTATAGTCCAGTTATCAAAAAAAAACCACGCAAACGAGAATGAATCCGATCTGCAGCCCTCTGTTTTCAGTGCCCCGGCTGTCAGCCCCCGACAAACGGCCGAATCACCGGCCCGGACGGTAGCCCGGTTCTGACCGGGATCATTGACTTCGGTTTGGCCTGAAGTTATAAAAGTACTTGAAAAAACTGCCTGTATTTCTTTGATTTTCTTTAACTAAAGAAAACAGCAAAAACACAATGCGTCACAGGATGTGATGCTAGGACATGGATGTTTCGACGATGCAAGGATTGCATGGAATCGTCTCGCTCGCTTTGCTGTTGGCCCTGGGCGCCAGTTCGGCGGTTGCGCAGACCCCTTTCCCCGGCCCCGACCGGCTGCCTGTCCACCAGGATCAGAGAACAAGGTCTGCATCTCTCCCTTATACACCTGCAGCGCCTGCTGCCAGAACGCCTGTAGCCCAGGAAGTTCACGTACCCGGAGCGCGTTTCGTCAAGCTGCATTTCGAAGAACTCGAAATCCCGTCCGGGGTCATGGTTGAAGTCAGCAACCCGGACCGGAGCGAGGTCTATCGCTATTCTTCAGATCACAGGGATGCCTTTACCTTTGACGCCAGCCAGGGAGATGACGGCCTGAGCAGCTTCTGGGCCATGTCGATCAGCGGCGACACCGCCATCGTTCGAATGACCGGCGCGACATACCGTTACGACCCGGCGAGGCACCGTGTCCGTATTGACCGGCACCTGGCCCCCCTGCACCCCGGGTCTCAATCTGCAGACGTGAAAAGGAACGGCCTGTTCACGGCCGACCCGGCCCTGGAAACCATTTGTGGCATCAACGAGCGTTACGACGCCGTCTGCTGGCAGAACCAGTACCCCAATGAGTACGGACGCGCAGCACCCGTGGCGATGTTGGTTACCAGCCAGGGACTGGAATGTACCGCGTGGCGGGTGGGCCCGAACAACCGGATGATGACCGCCGCACACTGTGTGTCCAACAAAACCGTGCTGGCTGGCAGTGAACTCTGGTTCAACTTCGAAACCGAAACTTGCGGTGGCACCGACAAGAAACAGGTGGTCAAGGTTGCCGGCGACGACATGCTGATCTCGGACGGGGCGCTCGACTACACCCTGTTCACGGTCAAGGATTTCCCATCCATTTCCAGCTTTGGTTACCTCGGCCTGGACGTCAGGAACGGGGCACAGGGTGAGGGTATTTTCATACCGCAGCACGGTCACGGCAAGCCCAGGCAAATCGCCCTCGAAAGCGACATGAACGTCAGCGGTTTCTGTGAAATCGATGATGCCAGCACGGACGGCTACGCCGCCAACTCGGACATCGGCTATTACTGCGACACCACGACGAACAGCTCAGGCGCTCCAGTCGTCTCCAGCATTACCGGCCGAGCCATCGCGCTGCACCACCTGGGCGGCTGCTACAACCAGGGCACGAAGATCGCCCGGATCTGGCCGGAAATTTCAGGTTTCTTCGGCAACACGGTTCCCGAGGGCGACGACGATGAGAACTGGAGTCTGCCCAACCTGCTGCCCGAAGCGAGCTTCAGCGTGGAATGCGAAGACATGGTTTGCGCGTTTAACGGCCAGGCCAGCTCAGACCCGGATGGGACCATTGTCAATCACTACTGGACCTTTGGAGACGGCGGCGACGCACTCGGCACCCACATCGAACACAGCTACGCCGAACAGGGAAACTACGAGGTGACGCTGACGGTCGAGGATAACGAGGGCGCCACCAATCAGACCAGCCAGCTGGCCGACGTCACGCTGCCAAACGTGGAGCCCCAAGCCAAATTTTCAACGGTCTGCGTGGAAAACAAGTGCAGCTTCGACGCCAGCAAGAGCCTGGACGAAGACGGCGAAATCATCGCTTACGACTGGGCCCTGGGCGATGGCAGCGAGGCCACGGGCAGCAACGTCAAGCACGACTACTCCGAGGCCAATGACTTCACCATCGTCCTTACGGTCAAGGACGACAGGGAGGCCACCGGAAAGGCCAGCCAGACCATCTCGACCACCATGCCCAACGTGGACCCGGTGGCCGATTTCACCTGGAGCTGCAATGAACTCGACTGCAGTTTCGATGGCAGGGACAGCACCGACCCCGACGGGGAAATCGTGCAGTATTCATGGCGCTTCGGTGACGGCAAAAACGGCTCAGGCGAGACGGCCACGCATCGCTTCGGCGACGGCGGCGGTTACGATGTTCGCCTGACCGTCGAGGACGCCAAGGGCGCCAGCCATTCCATAACCCGGCGCATTGAAGTGATCAAGCCCCTGGCCGGGCCGCAAGCGGAATTCGATGTCAGCTGCCAGCAGCTGAGTTGCTCCGTGGACGCCGAAGCCAGCGTCGGCGGTAGTCATGACATTTCCCGCTACGACTGGACATTCGGCGACGGCTCATCGGCCAGCGGCGCGAAGGTGAGCCACGAGTACAGCGATTCCGGGGCTTTCTACATCATCCTGAAAGTCACGGACAAGAACGGTGCCCAGGATACGAAAACACAGCTCGTGCGCGTCAAGCGTGAAGGCGAGATCAGCCTCGATGTCACCACGCCGCCGGCGGCCAGGGCCTCGATGGCCGCCCTGAACTGGCGTGGCGCCACATCCGGCACGGTCCTGGTTTACCGCAACGGGGAGATGATCGCCGAGGTGGCAAACCGGGGCAAGTACCTGGTTCATGCCCAGAAAACGCACAGCAAAACCCTGCGCTACAAGGTTTGCCAATCCGACGGAAACCTCTGTTCCAACGAGGTAAGCGTTCGCTTCAAACCCCGTTAGCATTGACCAAAAAAAGCCGCGGCCCATGGCCGCGGCTTTCTTGTTCTGCTTACCCGGGTAAACCGGTCTGGATCAGACCAGCCGTCTGAACCCAACCAGGCCAACGCCCAGCATCAGCAAGGCCATCAGGGCCAAACCGGTGCGGCTCAAGGAGGGGATGCCCTCGAAGAAGATGGAGTTGACAATCGTGCACTCCTCACCGTTGACCGCCGGAACCCGCTGGCAATCGCTGTCGTCGGAAACGATGGGGCCTTCCAACTGGATTTCGTCCACGTCACAGTAGGAATCTCCATTCGGGTTGGCATAGATGCCATCGATGGTGTCACTGGCTGACGCCCCCGTGAACTCGAGTGAACCGAAGATCGTCCCGAAGGTGCCGTCCGGCGCACTCATCACGTCGTAACAGGTCCAGTCGGCCGTGGCTTCCAGAGCGTAGCCATTCTCTTCGAAATCACCCACCCATTCTTTGTAAACGGTGATTTCCACGGGGCCGGGCTCATTGCTTATCGCACACTCGAAGGCACCGGTCTGGATATCGGTAAACCCGCAGGCGTCTCCGTTTGGCGGCGTGATGCTACCGGCCACGCCGTTGACACCCAGTGCGGCCGTATAGGTCGGCACGTAGCCGGCCGGGACGGGCTCTTCCAGGATCTCGCAATCGACCTCACCCGAGGTGATGTAACGAACCGAGAACGCGACGGAGTCAAAACCATCACCACCACCGGCGGGATCGACGATCGTGGCGCTCTGTTCCAGCGGCAGGCCGCCGTTGCAACGCAAGGTCACGTCAACCGGGCCCGGGTTATCATCGGTGAAATCCTTGGTGACCAGGAAGCGTGCAATTTCGGTGGACAGGTCAAACTGCAGCGGAGCGCCCGCAGAAGCATTTTCGCCGTTGTCACATTGAGCATCGACGTTGGTCCAACCCGCAAACTCGTTGATGATTTTCTCGGGATTGCCGCCTGCCACTTCGTTCACCACGATCTGGAAATCAATCTCGCAGGTCGTGTTGGCAAAATTACGAATCTGGCCCTCGTTGGGGGTCACGACAATCGCGGGGGACAAGCCACCCGACGTCGGCGGATAATTCTGGACGACCGGCGTGAATGTTACGGGCGGACTCTGGGGATTGCCGTCAGCCGTGCAGGTCGTGGAAGCGCTGCCTTGTACGATGGTGACGTCGTTGCCCGCCCAGTCACAACCCAGGGCACCCGTGCCGATACAATCGAGCACGTACGTGAATTCAAAGATATCCAGGTAGTTGTCTTCGCCACCTGATACATCTCCGGCCCCAAGGGTGAGCGTGATGTCGATCGGATCGCCAACAAAAAATAACTGACCCCCGAGGTCAGGCGGGCCCGCAATGACTGCCTCGCATTCCAGGGGTTCAATTTGGGCGCTCACTTGAGCCGGTAGCAAGACAGCTGCCGCAAGGGCCAGCCCCCATCGAGCAAATTTCTTATTCCTTACAGAGCGGTTCATTACTACTCTCCCTCGTGTGTCTTCACCGCGTATAAACCGCGGTAATCAGGTACCATTTTGACCCCGTTCAGGGGTCCCGAAAGTCAGATTCAGTCCACGGATTGGGCGACTTTGTTGTGGCTGATTCCGGTAAAAAAGCCCGGTAAAGCCCGGCTTTCCTGTCGGCTGCCGCCTGCAATCCCTGAATAGCATACTCTCTATGGCGGAAATTTTCCGCTTTTTAAGCCACCTGGCGCCATTTCCGCGGTTCAGTAACCCCGCTCGATATCCACCACCGAATACATCGGCTCCCCCGCGACATAGCGCCGCAGATTTTCCTGCACCAGTAAAAACAGGCGGTCCCAGGAGCGATCGGAACGGCCGGCATTGTGCGGCGTGATGATCACGCGGGGCGCGGTCCACAATACATGGCCCCTGGGCAGGGGCTCCGGGTCCGTCACGTCCAGGCCTGCACCGGCGATCTCGCCGTTTTCAAGCGCCGCGACCAGGTCGTCGGTTTTTGTACTGGCGCCACGGCCAACCGAGATGAAGTACGCGGTCGGCTTCATGGCCTTGAAAAAGGCCGCGTCAAACATGCCGAGTGTCTGGTCGGTCAGCGGTACCGTGTTGACGACCACGTCGGCCTGAGTGGCCAGGTCATTCACCTCGTCGGCCAGGCCGACGTACTCAACATAGTCCGGCCCCTCGCGGCGGCTGTTGCGGGTCGCGATCACCCGCATGCCCAGGCCATGCGCCTTGCGGGCCACCTGGGTGCCGATACCGCCCAGGCCAACCACCAGCATGGTGCGGCCGTCCAGTTCCATGTAGTCACCGCGCGCCAGGCCGATATCGCGCCATTCGCCCTTGAGCTGGTTTTGGTGGTAAAGATCCAGGCCGCGAACCAGCGCCATCATCAATGCGATGGAATGTTCCGCCAGGGCTGGCGAAGCAATCCGCTGGCCGTTGGTCAGCACCCTTTCGGCCCCGTGCATGCCCGGGTTGGCCAGGCAGCGCTCGACGCCGGCGGTATAGACCTGGATCCAGTGCAAACCCGGCTCACGCGTGAACAGTTTTTCATTGCAATAACCGATAATGGCCTGGGCGCCCGCGACATTCGCCACGGCTTCATCGGCACTTTCCACCATCACGATCTCCACGCCGGGCGCCACCGCCTGCAATGCCTCCAGCTCCCAGTAACCACGTGAGAGGACCAGGACTTTTTCCGGTTTGCTCCAGCCCGGCATCTCCCGAACCGGCGTATCCGATTCACGCAGGCCAAGCTCCTCGACCATGGATTCAATCGCGTTAGCCCGCAGTAGCTCCTTTTCTTGCGGCAGGGAACTGGCCTGGGCCACGAAACTGGTAAAAATGGCTGCCATAAGCACAGCGGCCGGCCAAATCACTTTGCGATCAATAGTCATGCTGTTCTACCCGTTGAAAAGTTGTTCCATTTCCTGCCTGAGCTTCTCATCAGGCAGCCTGCCGTGCATCGCGCCTACGTTGTCTTCGGCGTGATGCGGCTTGGATGTTCCCGGGATGGGAATGGTCGGTGCCGGGTGGGAAATGATGTACTTGAGAAAGACCTGCCCCCAACTGCTGCAATCAATTTCCGCAGCCCAGGCCGGTAGTTCTTTGCCTTTCACTGCCCCGAACAGCTTGCCATTGCCGAAGGGCCGGTTGACCAGCACCGCGATGCCCCGGTCGATGGCCAGCGGCAGGATACGCTCTTCGGCCGCGCGGTCGGCCAGGGAATAGTTGACCTGGATAAAGTCCAGGGGATACTTGCGCATAAAGACTTCCATCTCCTCGTGCTGTGAGACACGGTGAGTGGTGATACCCACGTGGCCCAGGCGGCCCTGCTCTTTCCATTCAAACAGGGTTTTGAGCTCGGCGTCGGTGCCGCGCAGGTTGTGCACCTGCATCAGGTCGATCGGCGGCCCGAGCCGGCCAAAGGAACTTTCCATGCGCTCGATACCTTCCTGCGCGTCTTCACGGTCGACCTTGGTCGCCATGAACACGTCATCGCGGAGCCCCGTTTCCCTGAGCAGATGGCCAAGCACTTCCTCGGAGTTGCCGTAGTTCGGCGAGGTATCGATGACCCGCCCACCGAGACGGTGGAAGGTTTGCAGCGTTTCGCGGAACGGCTGCATTTCGTCCGTACCCGGCGCAGCACGGAACTTCACCGTTCCAATGCCAACTGCCGGCACCTTGATGCCTG
>JAZBOH010000223.1:0-5584 GCA_036351055.1 Lysobacterales bacterium | reverse complement strand
GTTTCTTGAGCTTGCTGGCCAGCAACTCGGAGGTCTCGATGGACGTGGTGCCCACCAGCACCGGCTGACCGCGTTTCACACAGTCTTCGATGTCATCCAGGATGGCCTGGTACTTGGCCTCGATTTTCAGGAAGACCAGGTCGTCCTTGTCATCGCGAATCATCGGCTTGGCGGTCGGGATGACGACCACTTCCAGGCCGTAAATGGACTGGAATTCAAACGCCTCGGTGTCCGCGGTACCGGTCATGCCGGACAGCTTGTCGTACAGGCGGAAATAGTTCTGGAAGGTGATCGATGCCAGGGTCTGGTTTTCTTTCTGGATCGGCACGCCTTCCTTGGCCTCGATGGCCTGGTGCAAACCCTCGGACCAGCGCCGGCCGGCCAGCGTGCGGCCGGTGAACTCATCAACAATGACGACTTCGCCATCTTTCACGATGTAATCGACGTCCCGGTTAAACAGGTGGTGGGCACGCAAACCGGCATTCAGATGGTGCACCAGGTTCAGGTTATTGGCGTCGTAAAGGCTGTCTTCTTCTTTTAACAGGCCTGCCTTGACCATCAGGTCTTCGACATTGGCCATGCCGTCTTCGGTCAGGTAGACCTGCTTCTGTTTCTCGTCGATGGTGAAATCACCCTCGCCGTAGGTTTTTTCCTCTTCGTTAAGCACCTCGGCCGGTTTCAGGTTCGGCACCAGCTGGTTGATGCGCACGTACAGCTGGGGAGTTTCGTCGGCCGGGCCGGAAATGATCAGCGGCGTGCGGGCCTCGTCGATCAGGATGGAGTCCACCTCGTCGACGATGGCGAAATTGCGGTCGCGCTGGACCTTCTGCTCGCTGGAGAAGGCCATGTTGTCGCGCAGGTAGTCGAAACCCAGTTCGTTATTGGTGGCGTAAACCACGTCGCAGGCATAGGCGGCGCGCTTGGCGGCCGGCGTCATGCCCGGCACGACCACGCCCACGGTCAGCCCGAGGGCGGCGTATACGGGTTCCATCCACTCGGCGTCGCGGCGGGCCAGGTAGTCGTTCACGGTCACGACGTGGGCGCTGCGGCCGGCCATCGTGTTCAGGTAAACGGCCAGGGTCGCCATCAGCGTTTTACCCTCACCGGTTTTCATCTCGGCGATCTTGCCCTGGTGCAGCACCATGCCGCCCACCAGCTGCACGTCGTAGTGCCTCAGGCCCAGCGTGCGCCAGGAGGCCTCGCGAACCAGCGCGAAGGCTTCGGCCATCAGCGAATCCAGCGATTCACCGTTGGCGTGGCGCTCACGCAGTTCGGGTGTTTTGGCCTTCAGCTCCTCGTCGGAAAGGGCTTTGACATCGTCCTCGAATGCGTTGACCTTGGCCACGATCTTGGACATTTTCTTGACCAGCCGGTCGTTCCGGCTGCCCACGATTTTGGTAATGATCTTGTTGAGCATTTAAGAGGCTTTCTTTGGCTGTGTTGGGCGGTTTTTATGTGGGGGCTTTGTGGCTGTGATGCAAGACAATCAGGGATTATAAACGAAGTTGGGCTGAAAGACGCCGCGAACGATTTTCTGGAATTGGAAAACGGGCCTCGAGGGCCTGTTTTTCCTTCGCGGCTAAAGCCGCTCCCACAACAACGGGTCTAACGGAGTTGTTTTACGAATTTCGAGGGGTTGACGCGCTTGCCATCCTTGATCACTTCAAAGTGGACATGCGGCCCGGACACCCGGCCCGTGCTGCCCAGCGAGGCAATCATCTGGCCTGCCGTCACCTGGTCTCCGGCCTTTACGGCCAGGTCCTTGTTGTGCGCGTAACGCGTGATAAAGCCGTTTCCGTGGTCGATTTCCACCGTGTTGCCGTAGGTTGCGCGCGGTGCGGACCAAACGACCACGCCGCTGGCCACGCTAAGCACGTCGGTGCCGGGAACGCCACTGAAATCATGACCCCAGTGCATGGTGCGTTCGCCGGTCAGGGGGTCGCTGCGTTCGCCGAAGCGGGATGATATCCAGCCCTTGCGTACCGGCCAGCCCGTGGGGGTCAGGTCGCGTTCCAGTTGGCGATTGACCATCAGGGACTGCAAAGCATCGAGCTGCGTCGCCTGGCGTCTCAACCGGTCGCTGAGCGCGACGATGGAAACCCTGAGATCAATTTCACTGCTGGGACCAAGCGTATCGAGGTCACCGGAACCACCCATCGGCGCCGGTTCGCTGAAATCAAACTCGTCCAGCGACAGCTGGCCCATCTGCGCCAGGCGCTCACCCAGCGCATCGAGACGCGTGGAAGCCGCCTGCAGTTCCGCCAGGCGTACGGCCAGCGCGTTGACGTTGTTTTCGTTGTTGAAGCGCAGGCTGTCGACTTCCCGCTGCTGGGCCTGCAAATCCAACTCCAGCGCGGCAAGCGCCTGCAGGGCATTTTCGGGAGGTGGTGCCGTATTGCGGCCGAGTACAAACATCAGGCCGCTGAACAGCACAAAACCTGCTGTAAGCAGCAGGTTTCTGTTTTTGACCAACCAGGACGCGTGTTCAGTGCGTTCAGTACTGGCAATCAGCGATGTGGCTGAAGTACGCTTCATATATGACTCGTTATTCTCAGTCCGGCAAAAAGTCACTCCGGGTTGCCGATGTTCTTTCAAACCACGGCTCTTCCCTGGGCAGGTTGTTAAAACGCGGCAGTTTCCTGATGCAACTGCAACACCTGCTCTCTGGGTTCATGGACCCGGCGCTGGCGGCCAATTTCCAGGTCGCGACCACCAGGGATAAAACACTTCTCCTGGTTGCCCCGTCCGCATCCTGGGCCACCCTGCTCCGTATGCAGGTCCCGAATCTCCTCGGATCGCTGCACCAGGCCGGCTACACGGAAATTGAATCAATCGAAGTCCGCGTTGCCCCGCTTGTCGAACAGCCTGAGAGAACACGCCAAAAAAGGCCTCTTTCCCCCGCTGCGCGGCAAGCCCTCGATGCCATGTCCCACATGCGGGACGACAAAGAGGATTAACGTACCCTGACGTCCTGTCAGGACACGCGGACGGCGGATAATACCAGAACCGGGTTAATTTGTCGTTATCGGGGAGGCCGGTACATAACTCAGATCAAAAACCGGTGGGAGCGGCTTTAGCCGCGATTGTTATTTCCAATAAAAGGTACCGGATCCATTTAATGCGAAAAATTGGATCCGGTACCATTATCGTGAACTGGCGGGATTTGTTGCAAATAAAGGGATACAGGGCCATTTCGAAACCGAAATAAAAAGGGGCCGGATACATTTAAAGCCGAAAAATGTATCCGGCCCCTTTTTTGGATCGATCAAAAACCGGTGGGAGCGGCTTTAGCCGCGATTGTTGTTCCCTGGAATTGAAAAACGGGCCTTTGCGGCCCGTTCTTTATCGCGGCTAAAGCCGCTCCCACGAATTTTAGGCCACGGCTTGGGCGGGGTGTGCGTAGGAGACCGGGATGGCTTCGGAATCGTCGAAGGTGACTTCTTCCCAGGCCGACGGCTGTTCCAGCAGTTCGCGCAGCAGCAGGTTGTTCAGTTCGTGGCCCGACTTGTAGCCGGAGAACGCACCGATCAGGGGGTGACCGAGCAGGTACAGGTCGCCGATCGCGTCCAGCACCTTGTGCTTGACGAACTCGTCCTCGTAGCGCAGGCCGTCCTCGTTCAATACGCGGTAGTCGTCGAGCACCACGGCATTGTCCATGCTGCCGCCCAGCACCAGGTTGCGTTCGCGCAGCATTTCGATGTCACGCATGAAACCGAAGGTGCGGGCACGCGCCACCTCCTTCAGGTACGACGTCGTGGAGAAGTCGACCGATGCGAAGGACTGGTGCGAGTGGAATACGGGGTGGTTGAAATCGATCTTGAAGGACACGCGAAAACCCGCAAACGGGTCGAAGCGCGCCCACTTGTCGTCCATGCGGACCTCAACCGGCTCAAGAATGCGAATAAAACACTTGGCCGCAGACTGCTCCTCGATTCCCGCTGACTGGATCAGGAATACGAAGGGCCCGGCACTGCCGTCCATGATCGGAACTTCGGCATTGCTGAGGTCCACGTAAGCGTTGTCGATGCCCAGGCCGGCAAAAGCCGACATCAAGTGCTCGATGGTAGAAACCCGAACGCCGTCCTGCTCAAGCGAAGTGTTCATGCTGGTGTCGCCCACGTGCGTGGCGAACGCCGGAACCTCTACCGCCGGCTCAAGATCGGTCCGCCGGAATACGACGCCCGTGTTGACAGGGGCTGGCCGCAGAGTCATGAATACTTTTTCACCGGAATGGATACCAACACCGGTGGCACGGATGACGTTCTTGAGGGTTCTTTGGTTTATCATTATGGGGATCCTCAAGGTCCTCAAAACTGGCCGAATACTACCACAGAGAACTGTCGCTTCATAGCAGGCCAGTCGGTGTTTTGACCACATTTGTTGTAATTTAACAACATTTTAACAGCCTCGTAACGTATTGGTCACAAATTACCGTCGTGTAATCAATTCATGGAAAAACATGGGGTCAGAGCAGCGCAGCTACCCTGACCCCAGTTCCGCTGTCCGGCAACCGGAAAACACCGGCCCGTTACCAGGCCGGCACGGCGAGTCTTGGTTCTCCGATTGCCGGACCCATCGCCGGAAGCAGGCGTTTCAGGAGTGGTGAACGCCTGGCAGGCCTGTTCAGTCAGCCTGAGTCCGGAGGAACGAGGGTATATCGAGGTAGTCGATATCCTTTTGCCTTCCGAACAGGTCCTTGCTTCCGGATTCCACAACCCGGCTTTCGCTTGGTTCCGGCACTTCGAAAAACGCCGGTTCTTGCGGCGCCACCAGGTCGGGTGCTCCGGTCGTGCCGTTGGCGACAACGTGCATCGGCACATCGCGGGTGATCGAGCTTTTCAGGGGCTCGCCCAGGCCAGTCGCCACCACGGTCACGCGCAGATCGTCGCCCAGGTCCGGGTCGATCACCGTACCCATCACCACGGTCGCGTCCTCGGACGCCAGGTCGGATACCGTGCTGCCCACCTCTTCGAATTCCTTCATGGTCAGGTTGGTGCCGGCCGTGATGTTGACCAGGATGCCGCAGGCGCCGGAAAGGTTGATGTCTTCCAGCAACGGGCTGCCGATGGCTGACTGTGCCGCCATGATGGCGCGATCGTCACCGGAAGCCTGGCCGGAACCCATCATCGCCATGCCCATCTCGGACATCACGGTGCGCACGTCGGCAAAGTCGACGTTGATCAGGCCCGGACGGGTGATCAGCTCGGCAATGCCCTGCACCGCGCCCTGCAGCACGTCGTTGGCTGCCTTGAAGGCGTTGAGCAACAGGGTTTCACCGCCCAGCACGTCACCCAGCTTGGAGTTAGGGATGGTGATCAGCGAGTCCACGTGCGCGGCCAGTTCCTCGATGCCTTTTTCGGCGATCTGCATGCGCCGCCTGTTTTCAAACAGGAAGGGCTTGGTCACCACGGCCACGGTCAGGATGCCCTGCTCCTTGGCCGCCTGGGCAATGACGGGCGCCGCACCGGTGCCGGTGCCGCCGCCCATGCCGGCGGTAATGAACACCATGTCGGCGCCGGCCAGCATCTCCACGATGTGGTCGCGGTCTTCGAGCGCGGCCTGGCGGCCGACCTCGGGGTTCGCG